>CAYGCW010000152.1:0-6869 GCA_964348465.1 uncultured Acidimicrobiia bacterium
CGTCATTAACTTGACGGCTGTACAGTAATGAGTTGGGAGATCATACGGGGAAACGGTACGATCGTCAAGAACAAGTTGCGCAAGGAGACTCCCGATGTCGCCCCGCCCCAGCCGTAGGCATGAGTTGGTTCAAGCCGCGCTCGCAGCCTTCATCGACAACGGGTATGAGGCGACGTCCGTCGGTCGCCTCGCCGAGTTGACCGGCCTCAGCAAGGCCGCCTTCACGTACCACTTCTCCTCCAAGGAGGCACTGCTCGTCGAGATCGCCACCCCGCTGCTGGACTCGTTACACCGAATCGGCCGGAGCCACCCCCGGGTGCCCGAGTGGCCCGACGAGGTCCGCAGCCTGCTCACGGATTACATCGACGCGCTCATCGCCCACGCCGATGTCGTGACCTGGATCGACGGCGACAAGGCCGTCCTCAACCATCCCGCCCTCGGAGCGCGGCTTCGCCGCTCGAACGTGCGCATGCGCAAGGCCATCGCCGGCCGGGATGCGAGCGAACGCGCCCTCGTCCAGGCTGCGGCAGTGCTCGGAATGCTGTGGCGGCCGATGCGCAACCTGGACGCCCGCAACGTGGTGCGGGCCCGGGACGCCGTCCTCGACCTCGCGGTTGGCGCGGTGGGAACGGTGCGGGGCGTCCCCAGCACCCGCTGAGGGCGTCTGCCTTGGGCTCTCAGCTCGGCGCGCCGGGAGCCCCCGCCGCATGCCGGGGACGGTTCACCGGACGGAGACGGGGTCGCACCCGGTGATCGGGGCGCCCGCGAAGGTCCTGCCCGTGAGGCAGGCCTCGGTATCGGATCGCGCCAGGCCGGTCTCGGATGTCCTGAACCAGAAACGCTGATCCAGGTCGCCGTCTCCGTCGACGTCCTGCACTCGCGACTTCGTGGGGCTCGCGCCCGCCGGGCCGAACCGGACGGTGCCTGGATCGACCGTGGTTGCGTCGAAGCCGGCGGCGGTCAAGACGGCGACGTCGACCGACTTGCTGCGCAGCCGCACGCGGTTGGCGGGATCCTTGGGCCTGATGTCGATGTCGACCTCCAGCGGGCCCGCCTGAGGGGCCTCGTCCGCACCCATGTCCGCGACGGCGATCCCGTCGCCGTCGCCGTCGACCGGCCGGGCTTCGCCGTCGATGTCGGACGCCGGCGCCGTGGCGTCGTCGGCCGCGTCGATGGCCGGCGATCCGGCCTGCAGGTGGAAGTCGGCGGCGCTCACGAAGAGCGGGTCTGCCGAGATGTTGCCGTCAGTACCGGTCACGTCGGTGCACAGGCCTCCGTACCGCGTGCCCCCGGCGCTGAACACGTCGTTGTGGCGGAGCACGGGCGGGTTGGGGTCGTTGAACGAGCCGCAATGCACGACCGTTGCGTCGCCGGCGGCGGCGATGACGTTGTTGATGATCTGGGCCGCCTCGTCGAATCCATCCGCGAAGACCGCCGAGCCCGTCGCTGCCGTGTTCGCAGCGATCGTGTTGTTGTGAACGAACGGTCCCCGCCCCGATGATGGGACCAGCCAGTGGATCCCGCCCCCGGTGCCTGCGGAGTTGTACACGATGAAGTTGTTGACGATGAGAGCATCCGACACGTTGATCGACGCAATGCCGCCACCGGTGCCGCTGTCGTTCGCCTCGATCACATTGCCGCTGATGACCGGGGATCCGGCCGCGTTCATGGCGATTCCCCCGCCGCGCGTCCCATGGCTGTTGCCGACGATGACGTTGTCGACCACCTGCGCCGCCCCGGCGGCGATGATCAGGATCCCGCCGCCGCCGGACCCACCCGAGCAGCTCTGTTGACGGTTCTCGGTGATCGTGTTGTTGCGAACCGTGGCCCCGGAAGAGCGTATGGACACGCCTCCGCCACCGCTGCAGGTGGTGTTGCCGGCGATCGTGTTGTACTCCACGATCGGAGCGCCCCCGGAGACGGCGACCCCGCCGCCCTCCGAGCCGCGGCCGTTCTGGATGAGGAAGCCACGCACGATCGCGTCGGAACCGGAGATGGTGACGGTCACCGCACTTCCCCCGCCGTCGATGATCGGAAGCCCACTCGAGGATTCGAGCGTGATCGACTTGCCGGTGATGGCGACGTTCTCGAAGTAGGTGCCGGGCGCCACGAGCACGGTGTCGCCGTCGGCTGCGGCGTCGACCGCTGCCTGGATCGACGGATAGTCGGCCGGAACGTTGAGGACGGCGGCGGCTCCCGCCGACCCCGGCTGCACCAGCAGCCCCAGCGCCACGAATACCCCAACTGCCACCACCCGGATCCGTTTCGACATCGCGCGCCTTTCTCAGACCGACTACAACCACTAAGAGTGGCAGGCACCCTACCATGCGATACCTGGATGAGCCAGGAAATCTTCGCCCTTTGCCCGGCGGCTCTTGTTCTTCGCGCTGTCTTGACTTATCGTCTATATACATATATGCTTAATCTAGATAAGTACCCGCCCGAGGAGAACAGCATGAGCGACATCAAACGATTCCTGGGCTTCGTGCACCTGAGAGCCGAGCCTTCTACCCACGTTCTCCGCTACCGCCGGGGGCGCCTCGTGAGCTCCGGACGGGGCGGCTCTTTCTGGTTCCGCCGCATGACGGGTGCGGTCGCCGCCGTTCCCGCCGACGATCGGGAACAGAGCTTCCTGTTCGCAGGCCGCTCGTCCGATTTCCAGGACGTCGCCGTGCAGGGCACCATCACGTTTCGCGTCGCCGACCCCGAGCTGGCAGCTCATCGGATCGACTTCGGGATCGACCTCGACACCGGCGGATACCTCGAGGAGCCGCTGGAGCGTCTCGCCCAGATGGTCACCCACGCCGCCCAGCAGCTCGCGCTCGACTGGATCGCCCACCGGACGCTGGACGAGGTGCTCCGCGAAGCGGTCCAGCAGCTACGGCCGCTCATGGCCGGAAGGCTCGCCGGCGAACCGACGCTGGCCGGCATCGGCCTGGAGGTCGCAACGGTGCGCGTCACGCGGGTCGCGCCCACCCCCGACCTGGAGAAGGCCCTGCAGGCGTCCACCCGCGAGCGGCTGCAGCAGGCCGCTGACGAGGCCACGTTCCAACGCCGCGCCCTCGCCGTCGAGAAGGAGCGGGCCATCGCCGAGAACGAACTGGCCAACCAGATCGAACTGGCGAAGCGGGAACAGCAGCTCATCGCCGAGCGGGGCGCCAACGAGCGCCGCCGCGTCGAGGACGAAGCCACCGCCAAGCGCATCGAGGCTGCGGCAGAGGCCGACCGCGCCACCCTGGCCGCCCGGGCCAAGGCAGACGGAGTCCGCCGGGTCGAAGCAGCGCACAACGAGGCCGAGCAGGGCCGGATCGCAATCTACCGGGACCTCCCGGTCCAGGTGCTGATGGGATTGGCCGCCCGTGAACTGGCAGGCAAGCTGGAGCGGATCGATCACCTCAGCCTCAACCCTCAGGGTCTGGCCGGGCTTCTCGAAGGCCTGCTCACTGCCGGAACCCGCGCTCTGGAGGGGTGACGTGGCCCGCCGTTCCACGCCCCGGGTGGTGATTGCCCACCGGCCCACGGAATGGGAGCAGCTGCTGGCGCGCCACGCCACGCCCGGCCAGGTCAGGTTCTTCCTCGAGAGCAGGGGCCGCGACGTCGCCGACGTGCTGCGCCGGCACGAAGGTCAGAAGGAAGCGCTGGCCGGAGTCGACGCCTCGGTGCCTGGGGCTTGGCGGAGAGCCCGCGTCGCACGTGCCGACCTCCCCGCCTTTCTGTTCGAACCGGCGGACATCGTGGTCGCGGTGGGCCAGGACGGACTGATTCCCAACCTGGCGAAGTACTTGAGCGGCCAGCCGGTGGTAGGCGTGAATCCGGACCCGGACCGGTACGAGGGCACCCTCGTGCGCGCTCCGGTCGGCGCCGTGCCGGAACTCCTCGCCGACGTCGCCGGTCGCCGCGCGCCGTGCGACGACTTGACGATGGTGGAGGCGACGCTCGACGACGGCCAGCGCCTGACCGCCCTCAACGAGGTGTACGTCGGTCATCGCAGTCACCAGTCGTCGCGCTACGAGCTCGGATACGGGACTCGCCGGGAGCGGCAGTCGTCTTCCGGCGTGATCGTGAGCACCGGCACGGGCGCCTCCGGGTGGGCCCGGTCGATCACGCAAGACCGCCGGTCCGAGCTGGCGCTCCCCAGCCCGACAGAGCGGCGTGTGGCATTCTTCGTCCGCGAGGCGTGGCCCTCGGTGAGCTCGGGCACGAGCATCACCGAAGGTCTCGTCGGCGACGGAGAGCGGCTGCGCCTGGTCAGCGAGATGGAAGAAGGCGGCGTCGTGTTCGGCGACGGCATCGAATCGGACCGGCTCCAGGTGGGCTGGGGGCAGGAGGTCTCGGTCGGCGTCGCCGGCGAATGCCTGCGGCTGGTGGCGGCGTGACGACCGAAGCCGAGTTCCTCGACGCCTACTCGCCCGAGCCGTTCCCGCGCCCATCGGTCGCCGTGGACGTGGCGCTGGTCTCGATCGTCGACGGCGCGCTCGGCGTGCTGGTGGTGGAGCGAACCGAACATCCCCATCGGGGCCGTTGGCAGCTTCCGGGTGGCTTCGTGCGGCTCGAAGAGTCGCTCGACGACGCCGCTACCCGCGTGCTCTCCGAGAAGGCCGGTGTCGGCGGCGTCTACACCGAGCAGCTCTACACCTTCGGACAGGTCGACCGGGACCCGCGAGCCCGGGTGATCTCGGTGGCCTACTACGCCCTGGTGGACGCCGGCCGCCTCGCCGTTGCGGGCGCTGTCGGGCACGTGGCCCGCATCGAGGTGCCGTGGGAAGGAGAAACGGGCGGGCCGGTCACGCTCACCGCCGACGGGAGGCGCCTGGCAACCGCCTTCGACCACGACCACATCGTCGGCATGGTCGTCAAGCGGCTGCGGGGCAAACTGGATTACGCACCGGTCGGCTACGAGCTGCTCCCCTCCGAGTTCACGCTGCTCCAACTCCAGCGCATCCACGAGACGATCCTCGGCGTGCAGGTCAACAAGGACTCCTTTCGCAGGCGCATGCTCGCTTCCGGAGACATCGAGCCGACCGGGCGACGGCAATCGCACGTCGGACACCGGCCCGCCGCCCTCTACCGCCACCGCTCGTGACCGGCCGACCCGGTATTGCCCAGCTTCGGCCGCAAGTGCATACTTCCTCTCTCCGGCGGGTATGACCTCGCCGGGGAGAGCCTGCCGTGAGGGCCGCCCGCCCGTCCGCCGCTGGCGGCGCCGAGCCTTCGCGGCTGCCCGCTCCGCGACCTAGCTGACCTAGCTGAAAGGATCCAACGAATGCTGCTGGCGGCTGTGTCTCGCGCCGAGCGGTTCGTGGACCTCGACGTCCCGCCGTGGGCGTGGGTGGGGCTCATCGTGGCGATCATCGCGATGCTGGCGATCGACCTGTGGCGCCACCGCAAGGCCCATGCCCCCAGCATCACGGAGGCAGCGGTCGAGTCCGCCGTGTGGGTGGCGTGCGGGCTGGCGTTCGCAGGGGTCGTTCTCTTCGCATTCGGAGCCGACGCGTTCGGCGAGTACATCAGCGGGTACCTGATCGAGAAGTCGCTCAGTGTCGACAACGTCTTCGTGTGGTCGATGCTGTTCGGCACGATGGCGATCCCGGTCAAGTACCAGCACCGGGTCCTGTTCTGGGGCATCTTCGGAGCCTTGACGCTGCGGGCGCTGTTCATCTTCGTGGGCACCGCGCTGATCAGCCGGTTCTGGTGGGTGCTGCTGGTGTTCGGCGTGTTCCTCGTCTACACGGGCGCCAAGGTGATCCGCCACCGAGCCGACGAGGGCGAGAAGGAAAGCACCCGCGGCCTCGGCCTCCTCCGCAGGCTCATCCCGGTGACCGACGAGTTCCACGGCCAGAAGTTCTTCACCCGCCGCAACGGCGCGCTCGTGGCCACGCCGCTGCTGGCGGCACTGTTCGTAGTGGAGATCACCGACGTGATATTCGCCGTCGACTCGGTCCCGGCGATTCTGGCCGTCTCCAACGAGCCGTTCCTCGTGTGGGCGTCGAACGCCTTCGCGATCCTGGGCCTGCGAGCGATGTACTTCCTGCTCGCCGACGCCAAGGAACGGTTCCACTACCTGTCGCATGCCCTCGGCGCGATCCTGATCTTCGTCGGGGTCAAGATGACGATCTCGCACTGGTACCACATGAACACCTTCGTGTCGCTGGCGGTGATCATGGTGATCCTGGTGGCGGCGATCGTGTTCAGCCTGCGTCGCGCCCGCCAGCTCGGCGTCCCGGTTGCCCAGGTGCTGCGCGCCGACGACCACGTCCACGAGCACGAGGGCTGAACGGACCCACACCGGGTGGGCAACCACTGGGTCAGGCGAACTGGACGGATCGCTTGGAGAGCCCGAACCAGAAGCCGTCGATCTCCGACGACGAATCGAGACCGTGGTCGACCGCCGCGCCCAGAGCCACGAACAACGGCGCGAAGTGTTCGGTGCGGGGGTGCGCCAGGCGTGCCGCCGGGGCTCGGGCCTGGAAGTCGATCAAGGAGTCGACGTCTTCGGTGGCGAGAGCCTCCTTTAGCCAGTGGTCGAACTCGGCCGACCAGCTGGGCGGGCGGGCGTCCGGACCGGCGTGCCAGTTCATCTCCCGCAAGTTGTGGGTGCTGAACCCGCTGCCGACGATCAGCACCCCCTGGTCCCGCAGCGGTGCGAGCACCCGGCCGATGCCGTAGAGCGTCTGCGGGTCGAGGGTGGGCATCGAGATCTGCAGCACCGGCACATCGGCGTCCGGGTACATCTCCTTCAGTGGGACGTAGGCACCGTGGTCGAGGCCCCGCGCCGGGTCGCGGTGAGCGGGCTGACCGGCATCGTCGAGGAGCCTGGCCACCTCGCCGGCGAGCGCCGGGGCCCCGGGGGCCGGGTACCGGACCTCGTA
>CAYGCW010000153.1:0-6863 GCA_964348465.1 uncultured Acidimicrobiia bacterium
CAGCTTCACTCGCATCCTGGGGAGTCGCATGCTGTCCGGCGTCGACCTCGCGGAGCGGGGCATGTTCACCGAGCAGTAGAGGCGCGGCACCGCACCGGCGCCGCCCCGCGACGATCCCGATGCCAGGCGGCCCAGCCGGTCAGACCTGGCGGCTGCTCCCGGCGCGGCCGAGGACCCGTTCCGGGTCGGGCAGGAGGTAGGCGTCGATCGCCGCGGCCGGCTGCGGCACCGCGAAGTGGTATCCCTGGGCGAGGTCGCATGCGATCGACCGCAGGTCCACGACCTGGTCGGGCTGCTCGACGCCCTCGGCGATGGTGACGATCCCGAGGGCCTTGGCGAGACCCACGATCCCGCCGGCCAGCGTCAGGTCGTCGCTCAGCGAGTCGACGAACATCTTGTCCACCTTGACGATGTCGGCCCGGAACCGCTGCAGGTAGCTGAGCGCCGAGTAGCCCGTGCCGAAGTCGTCGATCGCCAGCTGCACCCCGAGACGCTTGAGCCGGGCGAGTTGGGTCACCGCGGCATCGGTGTCGCCGATGAAGACGCTCTCGGTGATCTCGATGACCAGCTCGGACGGATCGACCCCGGACTCGGCGAGCGCGTCGGCGAGATCCACCACCAGGTCCGGATCATGGAACTGACGCACCGAGAGGTTCACGCTGACCCAAGGAGCGGCGGTGCCGTTCCGCTGCTGCCACCGCCGCGCCTGGCCGAGTGCCTCGCGGACCACCCACCGCCCGACCTCCAGGATCTCTCCCGTCTCCTCCATCAGCGCGATGAACTCCTGCGGCTCCACCAAGCCTCGTTCCGGGTGCTGCCACCGCAGCAGTGCCTCCACCCCTCGCAAGGTGCCGTCGGCCAGCCGGAGCACGGGCTGGTAGTACAGCTGGAACTGCCGGTCGTCGAGTGCCGCCAGCAGGTCGGCCTTCAAGTCGAACCGCTCCCGCGCCGCAACGTGCATCTCCGACACGAACACCTCGTAGGTGTTCTTGCCCGCCGCCTTGGCCTTGAACATCGCGGTGTCGGCGTTGCGCAGCAGCTCCTCGGCGGTGCGGTCCGCGCCACCGACCGCCACCCCGATGCTGGCGCCCACCCGCATCTCCCTTCCTTCGAGGGTCATGGGCGCGAGGAGCGTCTCCCTGATGCGCTCCACGATGACGATCGCGGCGGCACTGTCGCTGAGGTCCTCGAGCAGCACTGCGAACTCGTCTCCCCCGAGACGGGCCGCGGTGTCTGCCGTCCGCAGCGAGGCTCGGAGCCGGTCGGCGACCCACCGCAGCACCTCGTCGCCTGCGAGGTGGCCGAGGCTGTCGTTGACCGTCTTGAAGTCGTCGAGGTCGATGAACACCACGCCCACCTGGGTGTGCTGTCGGGCACACCGCTCCAATGCGTGAGTGACCCGGTCGCCGAACAGCTCCCGGTTGGCGAGCCCGGTGAGAGCGTCATGACTCGCGATGCGCCGCAGCTCGGCCTCGAACGCGACCTGCTCGGTCACGTCGCGGATCGTCACCACGATTCCCTCGACCCCGGCGACGCCGAGCAAGTTGACGATCGTCAGGACGGCGTTGAGCAGTTCGCCGTCCTTGCGGCGCATCCGCACGTCGGCGTGGACGGGCGCCGGTAGCTCGACTCCGGCCGCCGCCGCGAACGTCTGGCCAAAACGGGCCAGGTCGTCCTGATGGATGAGCGTCGCCAGCTGCACGCCGAGCAGTTCGGAGGGCTGGTATCCGAGCACCCAGGATGCCGGTGGGCTGGCGTAGGCGAACGCGCCCTTCGAGTCGACTACGGCGATCACGTCTGACGCGTTCTGCACGAGGGCTCGGAACCGGCGTTCGCTGTGCGCGAGCGCGGTCCGCATCTCGCCGAGCTCGGCGACCAGCCGCCCCACCCGCAGCAAGCCGATGAGGGTGATCACGCCGACGGCGGCGGCTACGGCGGCAACGCCGCCGTGGTCGACGTCGGGATCCAGCAGGTGCAGCCAGACGACCGCCGGGTTGGCGAGCAGCACCGCTCCCAGCAACACGAGCCGCGTTGCGACCCGGGTCCACCCCTGCGCCCGGCTGGGAATCGTCGCCATCGTGGGATGGAGGGCTGCGGCGCCGACCAGCAGGCCGGCGGCCAGCCAGGTCGCGTCGGTCCACCGGGCCGGTCCGGATCCGGTGTCGGTGATGGTGAGCGCACCCTGGGCCCCGATCGCCACCGCCGCGCCCAGGACCAGCAGCAGCATGCTCGGCGACGACAGCCTGCGAACGCCGACCACGCGCAGCGCGATGACCCCCATCACGGCCGCCAGCCCGACGAGCACCACCGGGAGTCCCATCGCAACCAGGGGATCGGCGCGTCCGGCGCCTTGGACCAGCAAGAACCACTGCCACAGCATCAGCCCCCCGCCGGCGAGGATGAGCGCCGTGTCGCCGGCCACCGAGCGGTCGGTGCCCGCCCGGTGCTCGACGATGAACACGGCCGCTGCGGCGGCCAGGGCCAGCGTGGCGACGAGCCGGGTCGTGTCGGCGATGAACTCGCCCAGCCGGACGGCCGTGTCCAGCTCGATCATCACCCAGCCGACCATGTCGAGCGTGAAGAAACCCATCGCAACCGCGATCAGCCGCCACGCGACGGGCTTGGCCGGTCGGTGGAGCTGCAGGCCGGCGACGACCGCGAGCGTGATGGCGGCGTAGATCACCACCGCGGCGATGCTTCGCGGGCCGCCGTCGGGAACCAGCAGCTGGGCAACGAGCACCGCGGCGCCCGCTGCGACCACCCACAGTGGGCGGGTGGTCAGCGCATCGGACAACCGCCCCCCCGTCACCGATAGCGCCCTACCTGATGCGATCATTGATGCCGTTTCTGCCAAGGGGTCCGGTGGCGACGCATTGTCGGCTGCAAGGTACCAGACGTTGCTGCGTTACCCCGGGCCGTTACGGAATGTAGTCGATGTTGCGCGCAAAGGGGCGACCGGTCGTCGGCCTCGCCGGCAGAACGTACCAGGACATCGCTGCCCTCCAGGGCGCCCCTCGAGGAATCGGGGCGCGAGGCGGCCCCGAACCATCCGGACGACCCGCGGCTGCGGTCTACGTGATCGGCAGCGCCGCCGGTGGCGGATCGGCGGTGAACACCCACTTGCGCAGCGCCGTGTCGGCGATCACGTAGCCCCAGTTGATCAGATCGCGCTGGGTGCCCGCGTCGAGCTCGGCGAGGCGGGTCTTGACGCTCTGGGCCCGCCGCCGGTTCGCGTCCGGGATCTGGACCGGATTCGCGAGGTGGTAGTCGGCCACGTCGGAGCGAATCCCCCAATACGTCCCCTTGCGGACCTTGTGCTCGAAGCCGTCGATGAGCTGGCGCTTGCGCAGCGCCCGGACCTGGCCGTCGACGATCTCGGTGACACGAATGGCGTGCCGGACCCAGTCCCGCTTCGGCTTCTCCTCCGCGGCCAGCACACCGCCGCCGTCGCTCACGAGGACGGTGCGGTAGCGCTTCCAGGCCGTCTCGAGCCCCAGGTTGTCGTAGACGCCGCCGTCCGACATCCACAGCCGCTTCCGAAACGCGGCATCGCTGTTGGAACCGATGGTTGCGGGATCGAACGTACCGGAAGGGTCGAAGCGGTGCGGCGACAGCACCGGGGGGAACGCGCTCGACGCTGCCACCGCGTCGGCCAGCCGCGTCGTCGGGTCCCGCCACAGGCCCACGCTGTAGTCGCCCTGGTAGGGCCGCGAGAACCGGAACAGCTTCCCGGTCTGGACGTTGGTCGCGTTGATCACGAAGCGAGGACCGGCGTCATCCGTCGGCAAGGCCTGGAGGGTCGCACCGTGGAAGAGGTGCTTGTCATAGGCGTCCGCCACGTTCTGCGCGATCGTGCGACCGGGCTGCAGGATGCCGCCGATGATCGACCCCTTGTCGATGGTGGCCGAAGCCATCGCCCGCAGCGGCTGGACGAACATCGCGTCGAGGTTGGTGGCCGTTCCGTTCTGGAAGTCGAGCCGGGGCCATGCCAGCGCGAGCACGCCGGCGGTGATCGACCCCCCGGACACGCTGGACACCCGGTCGATCGACTTCAGGCGACCCATCTCATTCAGCCGGATGATGCCGCCGACGTGGTAGAGCATCGCGCGGTACCCCCCGCCCGACAGACAGAGCGCAATGCCGTCGCTCAGACCGCGTTCGTCGTCGGGGCGTTCGTGGTCGGCATCGATGACCGGTTCGACCCCCGCCGTCATGCTGGTGTCGTGGTCGATGTTCGCGAGCTCGTCTGGCATGAGCCGCTCCTCTCTCTTCAGCTCGTCCCCGCGCCACGCGTGCCCATGGACCCGAAGTACGACCGACCGGCCGCGGCCGCCGGAATCGGGGGCCACCCGCTCCCGCTCACCGAAGCCACGTCGACCACCGTCTCCCCACTCTCTCGCCCACGTGCAGCGAGGCCCAACCTACACCCCCGCGACTCACCTCGGCGGACGACGGCGAGCTGCGACGTGCTCGGCTGTGCCACACCACCGGCCGGTGGCGACCACGCCCCGGGGAGCGGCCCACCGTCCGCCCGGCTCACCGGCGGGGGGAGCCCGAGCGAGCCGGCCCGGCACGCTCGCGTCTGGCAGTCTGCGTTCGACCGAAGGGGAGCTCACCATGTTCGTCATCGCCGCGGCCACGACCGCCCGGCCGGCAATCGCGTTCGGGGATGCCGCCCGCCAACTGGCGACGCGCCCCGACCCGCCTCCCGGGCAGGGTTCGGGGTGACCCGGCTCCTCGTCGTGGGTCCGCCCGGCAGCGGCAAGACCACCATGGCGGAGCGGGTCGTCGCCCGGCTCCGCGCCGCCGGGACGGCCGTGTCCGGATTCACCACCGCCGAGCTACGGGAGCACGGCCGGCGGGTGGGGTTCCGCGTGGCGGCCATCGCCGGGCCCGAGGCCGTGCTGGCTCACGTCGATCTGCCCGGCCCGCCGCGGGTCGGCAAGTACGGCGTCGACCTCGCCGCGTTCGAACGGGTGGCGCTGCCGGCCATGGCACATGCAGAGGCGGTGGTGATCGACGAGCTGGGCAAGATGGAGCTCGCCTCGGCCCGGTTCTGCGACGCCTTCGAACGGCTGCTCGACGATGCGGAAAGCCTGCTCGCCACGGTGCACGCCTTTCGCCACCCGTACACCGATGCCGTCCTGGCGCGCGAGGACGTGACGACGCTCCGCCTCACGAGATCCAACCGCGACGAACTCGTCGACCGGGTGACCGCAGTGCTGGCCGGGGAAGTCGAGCCGCCGGGAGGACCGGCCGGCTAGAGCATGGCCGGCCGCGGTGATACCCCGGACCGGACCTCGGCGGGAGCGGCGGTCGGCGGGGACTCAGTCGAAGCCGAACTCGGCCGCGACGGGCACCCACCCGGGCCGCCCGGAGATGTAGCGGGCATCGGCGATGCCCTGGGTGTTGGTGAACCGCAGGAAGAACGTGGCCGCACCCGGCCGGAACAACCCCGGGGAATCGACCCCGTCGCCGTCCCAGTCGAACGCCACGGGCAGGTCGCCTGGGTCGCCGAAGACGAACTGGACGTCCGCAGGTCCCTGCGTGTGTGAGTTGCGGAGGTAGACGAGGCCCGTCGACCCCCGGAACAACGCCACCGTGTCGACCCCGTCACCGTCGAAGTCCCCTGCGAACGGGATGTCCCCGGGGTTGCCGAAGTAGTACGCGGAGTCCGCGGCGCCGAGGCCTCCGCTGCCCTGCCTGTTGATCACGTAGACCTTCCCCTCCGTCGGGCGGTAGACGGAGACCGTGTCGCACCCGTCGCCGTCGAAGTCCCCGGCGAGGGGGACGTCTCCCGGGTTGCCGAAATGGAACCTGATGTCCGCCGGGCCTTGCGTATTCGAGTTGCGGAGGTACACGTGCCCGTCGGACCTCCGGTACAGGCCGGGGGTGGCAACGCCGTCGCAGTCCCAGTCGCCGATCATCGGACTGTCGCCCGGATTCCCGTAATAGAAGCTGGTGACGGAGCCGTCGCGACCCCGGAGGTGCCAGATGCCCGTCGCCGGATCGACCAGTCCGGTGGGGTACGGGTTGCGCGGCTGCCAGGCAGGGTCGGAGTCGAGAGCGGGGTTGCTGGTGAGGTTGATGGCGCCGCGCCCATCCGCATCCATGACGAAGATGTCGACGGTATCGGCAATGAAGTCGAACACGGTCGCCGCGATCGAAGCGCCGTCCGGGGACCAGGCGGGTTGGCTGCGGTAGGAGAGGCGCGGCGGTGCGGGAAGCCGCACGCTGCCCGAGCCGTCGGCATGCACCACCATGATCTCCAGAGACGTCCGGTGGGCCCCGATCGAGCCGATGACGATCCGGGTCCCGTCCGGCGACCAGTCGGGGATGTCGGCGCTCCAGCCGATGTCGGCCAGCATGACCGGCGCCTGGGCCCGGTCGTCGGCGGCATAGAGCCGTGAGAGCCCCGCCGTCGGCGTGGGTCCCGAGAAGTGGCGCACGAACGCCAGGCGAGCACCATCGGGTGACCAGGCCGGGGCCCGGTCGATGCTGTGGAGCGACCATTCCGGTGGGTTGGGCTCCGTCTCCGGGAAGGTCACCTGGGTCGAGCCGGTACCGTCGGCGCTCATCAGACGGATGGCGAAGTCGTGGGCGTAGGCGATCGTGCTGCCGTCCGGCGACCAGGCCGGGTCGCGGCCCGGGGCCAGGAACCGGGCCGGTCCGCCGTCGCCGCTCATGACGTAGATGCCCTCGCTCCCGCCGCGTTCGGTCACGAACGCGATTCGGCCGTTCTCCCCCGAGACGGTGGCGCCGGCCGGCTGGGTCGACACGGCGATCAGCGCCAACCCTGCCATCATCGCGGTGAGCAGGCGGGGCCGGGTCACAGATCCACCTCCCGGTCCCCACCATCCGCC
>CAYGCW010000154.1:0-6856 GCA_964348465.1 uncultured Acidimicrobiia bacterium
GCGATCCATCCGGACTCTCTGGGTTCCGTCTTCGACCTTCGCTCCCCCGGCGGCAAGGATCGCGAGCGCTTCGGGATGGAGGAAGTCCATGCCGATCTCCTCGAGGATCCACATGGAGGCGTCGTGGATGGCCTCGACCTGCTCGCCGGTCAGCACGTCGATGGGGGCATACGGATTGGCGATCGTGCGCCACGGGAGCTGGCGGACGCCGGCGTCGCGGCGGGCCCGCCGGGCGTCGCGGGAGGTCCGGCGCGCCATGCGCTAGCCCGCCCCGGCGAGGCGGCGAGGCGGGTGATGAGCCGACACGGCGGGAACGGTACCACCGCCCACCCCCGGCGCGGAGATCGTGCGGCGCCAACACGTTGAGTATTCTCCCTGCCACCGGAGACAGGGGCGAGCGCGATGACCGACATCAGGCTCGGAGCCGAGCAGCGCGTGCGCGGGCGTCCATTCACGGACACGGCGCTCCGCGACCGCGATCTCTCGATGCTGACCGCGATGATCGAAGACCTGCGGGCCCTGCTCGCCGACGCCGCAGCCGGTGCCATCGACATCGTGCCCTACAAGCGCATCTCGTGGAAGGTCGACAGGTTGCAGCGGCGGGTCATCGTCTGCGACCCCGACCGGGTGGGCGGCACCGGGGACCTCGCAGCCGTCGGCTTCTTCGGACAGCGGCGCCCGGGGACCGCCATCGAGCCGCTGGAGCGCGCCAACAGGGCGATCGTGCGGGAGTTCCGCCGCTACCCGGGGATCCTCAGCTACAGCTCGTGGGAGCTGCCGGGTCAGAACTGGGCCAACCTGGTCCTCTGCTCCGACCCCGCCGTCTCCGAGGCGTGGCGGGCCAACCGTCTGCACGCCGATGCGGTCGAGACCCTGTCGCCGTCTCATTACCTCAACGTTCGCATCCACCACGGCTCTCTTCCCGGCGGCGTCCGTGGCGGCGAGCGGCTCCTCCTGGAACGCACCCGCTACGTGGACTATCGCGCCGCCCGGCCGTGGCGCGCGGTGCGGATGCGGGAGCCAGGGCCCGGTCGAGCCGACGCCGATCGGGACGTGCCGTAGGGCCCAACGGCCCCTGGCGGCCCACGGCCGCCGGCGGCACGCTGGGTCGAGAGAGCCGAAGGAGGTCGCCATGGCTGCCACCGGCGATGATCCCCGCGCCCGCTTGCGAGCCAAGGACCGATCCGCACTGCTCTGGCACACCGGCTTCTTCGTCGTCGTCAACACCTTCCTCTGGATCCAGGACATGCTGCTGGGTGGCGGCGTCGACTACGCGTACTGGACCACGATCCCGTGGGGCTTCGGGCTGACCCTCCACGCCCTCGCCTATCACTTCGCGCGGCGCGGGCTGCGGGAGCCGGCCGGGGATCAGGCGCTCGTCGACGAGCAGTGGCGGGAAACGCTCGTTCGCTGACCTACACCCAGGGGCTGTGGGTGGTGCCCGACCCGAACGCGCGCCCTCCTGCGTAGCGGCCGAACGCGAACGGCTCCAGCTCCCCAACGGGCTGGGACCCCGTGAGCAAGCGAGCGACGAGCTTGCCGACGCCGGTCATCTTGAAGCCGTGGTTGGAGTCGGCGATCATGAACACGTTCGGCATGATCCAGTCGATCACCGGCACGTTGTCGGGCGTGAAGGCGCCGATGCCTCCGTTGCGGCGCTCCTTGAAGTTGCCGCGGCATCCCTCGAAGCGCTCCATCAGCATGCCCATGCACGCCGTGATGTAGTCGGCGAACCCGGGGCCCGCCTGGTACTCGTCGTTGGCGTGGCCGTATGGCTCGACGTCGGCTTCGGGACCGAGCTTCACCGGGAGACCGCCGCCCTGGATGCCGGGGCGCTCCATGCGCTCGGAGCCGTTCTTCCAGTAGACGTACACGTTGTCGCTCAGCTCCTCGCCGGTGCTCGGGTCGGGCACCGGCGTGTTCATCAGCTCGACGTGGAGGACGGGGGGGTTGCGACCGTCGGCGGTCAGGTACGGCTCGTCGAGGTAGATCTCCCCCTCCTCGAGCCGCCAGTACGTCCACATGTCCTTGTCGTTCACCACCGAGCCGTCGGCGTAGCGGACCTCCGGCAGCGTGGCGGGCTTGCCGAGCAGCGCCCAGTGCTCCGGCATCCAGGCGCCGAGGCCAAGGACCACCACGTCGGCCCCGATCGGGCCGCGGCTCGTCTCGACGGCCATCACCGTGCCGCCCCGCACGTCGTAGCCGGTGACCTCGACGCCGCTGTGCATCCGGACCCCGTGCCGCCGACACATCTCGGTGAGGCCGGCGACCGCTTGGGCGGTGCCGGCGTACCCGCTCGGGTGCTCATGGAGCACGGCTTCGGTGGTGTGGGGGCGGAAGTCGGGCCAGATCGACTTCAGATGGTCCCTGGCCTCTTGCCCGACGTACAGGTCGGAGCGGTAGCCGGCGGCGTTCTGGCTGGCATGGATCCGCTCGTAGTCGGATACCTGGTTCGCCTCCCCGCACGAGACGTAGCCGACTTGCTGGAAGCCGAACAGCACCGGGTCGTAGTTCCAGACGTCGACCGAGTGGCGGATGATGGCGTGAAGCGGCTCGGTCATGTAGAGGTTGCGGACGCAGCCGCAGGCGATCCCGGTGGCGCCGGCGCCGGGCGCGGTCTTGTCCAAGAGCACCACCTCGGATCCCGACCGGCCCTGCTTCTCGAGTTCCATCGCCAGGTGCCACGCGGTGCTGAGCCCGTGGACGCCGGCGCCGACGACGACGAAGCTCGCGGAGTCGGGCAGGGCGTCTTCCATGGTCTCTCCAGACAGGCGGCGTGAGGGGCAGGGTATCCGGTCGCGGCGACGCCGGCTATGGGAGCGGGCCGTAACACGCCTTCCAGGCCTGGTACCCGCCGACCAGGTCCGTGGCCCGGGCCACGCCGACGTCCAGGAGGTCGGCCGCCACCAGGCTGGAGACGAAGCCCTCGTCGCACATCACGATGACCCGCCGGTCGGGGACGACGTCGACGATCCGGGCGTCGCTCGAGGGCGCCAGACGCCACAGGATCACGTTGGTCTCGAGCACCAGCGCCCCCGGCACCTCCCCGTCCCGAATCCGCTGCTCAGCCGGCCGGATGTCGACGAGCAGCGCCCCCGCTTCGATTTCGTGCGCCAGCGCAGCCACCGGCACCCGGTCGAGCCGGGCCCGGGCGGTTGCGAGGCGCTCGTCGATCGTCATCGCCATGACGGACCTCCGATGGTCCCGGCGGCGCGGCCGCCGAGTCGCGCGAACCCCTCGCCCGTATTCTTGCACCTGATGGCCGATCGCGCGGACCTGAGCGAGCTGTTCAACCAGCTCCTGGAACATGCCCTTGGCTACCCGGAGGCTTGGGAAGACCACCCGTGGGGCGAGACGGTCGCCAAGGTCCGGAAGAAGGTGTTCGTGTTCTTCGGCGCTCCGGGCGACGAGCCGCGGCTGCATGTCACGGTGAAGCTGCCCGAGGCCGGACCCTTCGTGCTGACGCAGCCATGGGCGGAGCCGACGGGCTACGGGCTCGGCAAGGCCGGCTGGGTGAGCATCGGCATCGGAGTGGACACCGCCGACCCGCCCGATGCCCTGCACCTGATGGACCTGATCGACGAGAGCTACCGCACCGTCGCCCCGAAGTCGCTGGTGGCGATCCTCGACTCCGAACCCGCAGACTGAGGCCGGCTCACGACCCGACCGTCTCCGGCTGGCGGGGGATCGAGTCGACGGCGGCCAGCTCCGGGAGGCCCTGGGCGGCGGCCGGGCCCTGGCAGCCCGCCCGGCGGCCCGCGAAGGGGTCCGCAGGCTCGCCCATCCGCCGCAGCGCCCAGTAGACGGGCAGCGCCGCCAGGAGCGCCACTCCCCCGCTGACGTAACCGGCCTCCACGGAGCGGGCCCGGGACAGCGCGCCCAGCCCCACCTGGCCGCCGACGCTGCCGGCGCTGCCCATCATCGAGTCGAAGGACACCACCGTGGCCCGCTGCGCCGAGGGGATGCTCTCGTGGAGGTAGGCCTGGCGCACCGGGCCCTGCACGCCGAGCGTCGCCGTCGTCACCAGCAGGAACAGCAGCGCCAGCCAGAACTCGCCGGCCAGGCCGACGCCGATGGCGCCGGCACCCATGACGCCGGCCGCCCACAGCAGCAGCGTCGTGCGCCGCCCGCAGAACCGGGTGAGGAACTCGACCAGGGCGTTGCCGGCGATCGTCGAAACGGCGATGAGCGCCGCCACCACCCCGGCCACCCAGACGGCGTCGCCGTCGAGCAGCTCGAGGAAGTAGGGCTGCCATGCGTAGAACGCCCACATCAGGACCGCGCCCTGGATCACCGAGACGACGATGAGCAGCCGGACGGCCCGCCGGTTCCAGCCGTAGCGCAGCGACGCCTTGGCGATCCGGGCCATCTCCGCCGGCACCTCGCGGGCGGTCACGGTCCGTGGTTCGAAGCCGACGTCGTGCATCGTCCGCAGCGCCAGCCCGAACAGCGCCAGCAGCAACAAGGCCCTGGCGACGAACGGCCAGGCGAGGTCGACGTCGCCGAGCAGACCGCCGCCGACGGTGCCCACCAGCATCGCCGCCCCGGACACCATCGAGCCGCGCGAGAAGACCCGGTCGAGGGCCCCGTCGAAGGCGGTTGCCTCGAGCGCGTCGACGACCCACGCCTCCACCGCTCCCGAGTAGAACGTGAACCCGAGAACGCCACCACGCCGGCCTCCACCTCGGCGAGGAACACGTACAGCAGGGTGCCGGCCGCGAGCACGAGGGTGCTCAGCAGGAACGACGCCCGCCTGCCGGCGGTGTCGGCGAGCACGCCGGTGGGGATCTCGAACACGACCATGCCGGCGGTGAACGCGGCGTTGGCGACGAACACCTCGAAGATGTCGAGGCCGGCGTCCAGCAGGAAGAGCGTGTTGACACCCCAGATCACCGACGCCGACAGCGTGTACAGCCCGGCGATCGCCAGGTAGCTGCGGACGACCCGTCGTGACGTCACGATCGCACCGACATGGCGCGAACCTACCCCGGCGGGGCGCCGCGCCGCGGCCGAAAGGGACCAGCGCCTCTATCGCCCGCCTCGTCGAAGGGGTCTGCTTGGCAGAGGGGATCTACCCGGAGGGAGGGAGAGATGCAGACGATCACGCCGGCGCGGTCGCTCGACCGCAGAGGCAAGACCATCACTACCTACGTGGTGTTCGACGCCGCCGCCGAGCTGCACGGCATGGAAACCGGAGACGTGCTGGAGCTGGTGACCGACGAGTTCGAACCGTTCGAGAGCGACATCGCCGCCTGGTGCCGGGCGGCCGGCCACGAGCTGGTCGCCTCGGAGGCAACACCCGACGCCCACCGATTCCTCATCGCCAAGGGCGCCGCCCCGTCCCGGGGCACGAGCCTGGCGATCGTGGTCTCCCCGGGGGGGCTCGAAGAGCTGCTGTCGCCGCTGGGGTTCGCATTGGCGGCCGCCCTGGAAGGCATGCAGGTGCACGTCTTCATCCAGGGCCCGGCGGTGCGGGTGTTGCGACGCGGCCACCGGCCCAAGTTGAAGGGGTGGGCACGGCCGTTCAGCCGGTTCGCGGCTGCCGGGATGGCAAAGACCGGTCACCTGCCTCCGCAGGAGAAGCTCCGCCAGATCCGCAGCCTCGGCGGCCGCATCTACATGTGCGCGCCGTCGATGCAGCACTTCAAGGTCGGCCGTGAGGAGCTGATCTTCGACGACCTGGCCATGGTCGAATACCTGACGTTCATGGCCGTCATGGAAGGATGCGACGTCCAGCTCTACGTCTGATCCGGCCCGGCGATCCGGTGCTGGATCCGTGCCTCGGGCTCGAATCGAGGTAGCGCCGCGCCGGCGCTCACGCTCCGGACGGCTCGAGACGTTCCTCGACCGCGGCCAGCACGGTTCTTTCGGCCTGCGCCGCCCGGTCGGCGATCGCGCGGGCGCGCCCCAGGTACGCCTCGCCGTCGTCGGTCATGTACACCACGAGGGTGTTATCGGCCAGCCCCGCCTGGTCGGATATCGCGCGGGCGCGCACCAGGTACGCGTCGCCGTCGTCGAGGTCGGGGGCGTTGGTGCGCACGTTGAGGTGGGCGCCGCGCACCGCGGCGCCGGCCAGCAGGGCACCGACCCCGGCGTCCGATGCCGACGACGCCAGCCCGTCGCGGGCCATCGCCTCGAGCACGGGGAACGCCGCCGCCGCCGCCTCCATCACCGCCAGCGGAGCCTCGATGGCGCGGCGCGTGGCGGCTGCGATGGCGTCCGCGCGCGCCGCCGCCTCCGCCTCGGTGCCTGCCGGCAGGCGCCGGGCGGCGATGATCGCGTCGAAGGCGGCGGTGTCCTCGTCGACCAGGCGCAGCAGTTCGTCGTGCAGGCGCTTCCCCTCCACCGCCTGGTCGGAGAACTCCTCCCATCGTTCGTCCCACCCCCGCTTGTGTGACGCCAGGTTGGCCACCATCGTGGCCAGCGCGGCACCCAAGGCGCCGGCGAGCGCCGCCACCGACCCGCCGCCGGGGGCCATGCTCTCCGACGCCGTCTCGTGGACGAAGCCCTCCACGGTCCGGTCGACCAGCCGGGGGGGCGCACCGGCGGCCAGCCGGTACTCGATGATCTTCTCGGCCGGGTCGAATGGGGCCAAGTCGTCCAGGCCCAGCGACTTGACGGCGATCTTGATGACCTCGGCGTCGCTCACCCCCAGCGACCGCTGCTGCTTCCGCAGGTAGTGCTGGCCGGCGTCGAGCATGGCCCGCAGCGGCACCATCCCCACCAGTTCGGACCCGGTCACCCGCAGTCCCCGCGCCGCCGCCTTCTCCGCGACCTCGTCGAATGCGGCGTGGATCGGCGTGACCGCGATGTCGGTGAGGTTCATCGAGATCTGGGCGATGCCGTACTCCTCGAT
>CAYGCW010000155.1:0-6832 GCA_964348465.1 uncultured Acidimicrobiia bacterium
ACAAGCGGGTGTATCCGGCCATCGACATCGAGGCTTCGGGAACGCGCAAGGAGGAGCTGCTGTTCACCAAGAACGAGCTGCTCCAGGTCTGGAAGCTGCGCCGGGTCCTGCTGGCCCTCGACCCGGGGGCGGCGTTGGAGCTGCTCATCGACAGGTTGAAGAGCACGAAGTCCAACGCCGATTTCCTGGCCGAGGTGGCCAAGAGCGGCAACGGCTGACCCGAGGAGAGATCGAGTGAAGGCTGGCATCCACCCCGAATACGTCGAGACGCAGGTCTCCTGTTCCTGCGGCAACTCGTTCACCACCCGCTCCACCGTGCCCGAGCTGCATGTGGAGCTGTGCAACGAGTGCCATCCGTTCTACACCGGCAAGCAGAAGCTGGTGGACTCGGGTGGCCGCGTCGAGCGCTTCCAGCGCCGGTACGGGCGCAAGACGTTCACCCGCGGCGGCGCGGCGCCCGCCGACAAGGCTTCCGGCAAGGCCGCAGCCGTCCCGGCGGCGGCGCCCGCCGACGAGGAGGCTCCGGTCACCGAGGCCGCCGAGGACGCCGCCGAGCCGGCCGAGGCCTAGATGAGCCGGGCGCCCGGCGCCACGGTCGGCGGCCAGGCCGTCATCGAAGGCGTGATGATGCGCGCCCCGGCTGCGTGGTCGGTGGCCGTGCGCCGTCCCGACGGCGTCATCGAGGCCGTGACTCACGAGCTGCCCCGCCTCTCGGCTCGCTCCCGCCTGGCCCGCGTCCCGTTCGTGCGGGGCGTGATGGTCTTGATCGAGTCGCTGACGCTGGGCTTCAAGGCGCTCTCGTGGTCGGCCCAGAAGGCGGGGGAGGACGAGGAGTCCGGGGAGGAGATCACCAAAGGCCAGATCGCCGGAGCGATGATCGTCGCCCTGGTCTTCTTCCTCGCGGTCTTCATGGTGGTGCCGCTCCTCGTCGCCAAAGGGCTCGATGCTTCGTTCGGCGACTCCTCGTTCGCGTTCAACGTCATCGACGGCCTCGTGCGGCTGGCCCTGTTCGTCGGCTACATCTGGGTGATCGGGCTCTCGAAGGAGATCCGCAGGGTGTTCGAGTACCACGGGGCGGAGCACAAGACCATCCACGCCTACGAAGCCGGCGATCCCCTCGACACCGCCGCCATCCAGAAGTACAGCCCTCGTCACCCCCGCTGCGGCACCAACTTCCTGATGATCGTGATCCTGCTGTCGTTGCTCGTCTTCACGATGGTGGGCCGGCCCAGCTTGCCGTGGCTGATCGCCAGCCGGGTGTTCCTGATCCCGGTCATCGCCGGCCTGTCCTACGAGCTGCTCAAGGCCGCCGCCGACCAGCGCTGGCTGTCGGCCGCCTCCAAACCCGGCATCTGGCTGCAGGCCCTGACCACCCGCGAGCCGGCGGACGATCAGGTGGAGGTGGCGGTCGCTTCGCTGCTGGCTGCCCTGACCGACGACGAGGATTCCTAGGTGCGGAGTCGGTGCCCGATCGTCCCTGGGGCCTTGGACGCGGAGTTCAACTGATGGACGCCGCCCTCGAGGAGCGCCTCGGGGAGATCCAGGCCGTCCACGAGGAGACCCTGCAGCAGCTCGCCGATCCGGACGTCCTCGCCGACCAGGATCGGTACACCGAGATCGCCCGCCGCCACGCCGAGCTGAAGCCGGTCGTGGACGCCTACCAGGCCTACCTGGAGGCAGCCACCGAGCGCGACGACGCCCTGGAGCTGGCCGGCCTGGAAGACGACGACGAGATGGCCGCGTACCTGCGCCGGGTCGCCGAGGAGAAGGGCGCCGAGATCGAGAAGCTGGAGCTGGAACTGCGCCGGCTGCTGGTGCCGCGTGACCCCAACGACCAGAAGGACGTGATCATGGAGGTGCGCTCGGCGGCCGGCGGCGAAGAGGCGGCGCTGTGGGCGGGCGATCTGTACCGCATGTACCAGCGCTATGCCGAGCGCCACGGCTGGACGGTCGAGACGGAGTCGTCGGGAAGGGTCCACACGTCGATCGCCACGGTGGCCGTGCTTCCCGAGGTCGAGGACGTCGAGGTCGAGCTCAGCGACGCCGACCTGGAGATCGACGTGTTCCGGGCCCGGGGCCCGGGCGGGCAGTCGGTCAACACCACCGACTCGGCGGTGCGGATCACGCACAAGCCCACGGGGCTGGTGGTGAGCTGCCAGGACGAGAAGTCCCAGCTTCAGAACAAGCTGAAGGCGATGCGGGTGCTGCGGGCTCGCCTCTACCAGCAGCAGCTCGACGAGCAGCTCGGCGAAATCGCCGCGCATCGCAAGGCCCAGGTGGGCACGGGGGAGCGGGCCGAGAAGATCCGCACCTACAACTTCCGCGAGAACCGGGTCACCGACCACCGGGTGGGCCTCACGATCAAGCGCCTTCCCGACGTCCTGGAGGGCGACCTCGACGAATTCCACGAGGCCCTGATGGCCGACGACGAGGCTCGCCGCCTCACGGAGGGGGAGGCGTGATCGAGCTGCCCCGGCCGGAGACGTGGCCCGTCCCGCAGGGGCGGGTCGGCAGGGGTGGCGCCTGAGCCTGCCCGCGCACGAGCTGCGCCGGTTGCGCGTCGTGGCGCGGTCGGACGAGCACCTCGCCATCCTGGTTGCCCGCCGGCAAGCCGGGTACCCGTTGCAGTACCTGGAGGGGTCGGTGCAGTTCGGGCCCCTGGAGCTGGCCATCGACGAGCGGGCGCTCATCCCGCGACCCGAGACCGAGGTCCTGTGGGAGGACGCCGTCCGTTCGCTCGGGGAGGCCGGGCCGGGCACCGTGATCGTCGACCTGTGCACCGGCAGCGGGAACCTGGCCCTGGCGCTGAAGCACGCGTTCCCGGCTGCGCAGGTGTACGCCACCGACGTCGATGGCGGCGCCTTGTCGCTCGCGAAGGAGAACGCCGCTCGCACGGGCCTGGACGTTGCGTTCCTCGAGGGCCACCTGTTCGAGCCGCTGCCTCGGAAGCTCATGGGGCGGGTCGACCTGCTGGTTGCGAACCCGCCGTATGTCGCCGAGCACGAGGTCGCCGCGCTGCCCGGGGACGTACGCCACCACGAGCCCCGGAGGGCGCTGGTGGCAGGCCCGGAGGGCGACGAGGTGCTGGCGGCCATCGCCGATGACGCGTTCTGGTGGCTCGGCGTCGGAGGCTGGCTCTTCGTCGAGATGGGGGAGACGCAGGGGGACCGGGTCACGGAGCTGTTCGGCGGGCTCGATCGCGAGGTCCGCCGCGATCTGGCGGGGCGGGACCGCTACCTGGCCGCCCGGCGCGGCGCGAGCTGCTGTCTGTGAGTCATCCGAGCCACTGCAACAGCCAGAGCAGGCCCATGCCGGCGACGAGCGTCGCAACGACGTTGCGGGTGCGCCACGCCACCAGAGCGGCGAACGCGCCGGCCGCGAAGCGAGCGGTGGCCAGGTCGAACTCGCCGCCGGAGCGGGCGAGGGCCGGTGCCACCAGCGCTGCCAGAACTGCGGGCGGCACCAGCGCCAGGGCGCGCCGCGCCGCCGGCGGGACGTCGCCGCCGCGTCCCAGCAATGCGAGGAACGACAGGCGCAGCGCATAGGTGCCGGCTCCTGCGACCACGAAGATGGCCCACACGGTGGCGGCGTCGAGGGTCGTCATCGGCGCTTCCCGACCGCCAGCCCTGCCGCGATCCCGGCGACCGCACCTGCCAGCAGCCCGGTGTTCCACGGCAGGCCGGCGGCAGCCACGGCGACCACGGCTGCGACGAGGGCGGCGACGCCGTCCCCCCGGGTGCGGATCGCCGGTGCCAGCAGCGCCACGAAGACCAGCGGCACGGCGAAATCCAGGGACCACTCGGGAGGGATGCCGGTCCCGGCGAGTGCGCCCACGATCGTGCCGGCCTGCCACGTCGCCCACATGGTCAACGCGCCGCCCAGGTAATACGCCAGGCGCACGGTCCCCGGCTCCTCGCGCTGCGCGAACCGCACCACCGACACCGCGTACGCCTGGTCGGTCAGCAGGTACGCCGCCGCCATCCGCGGCCTCAGCGGGATGTCGTTCAGGTACGGCGACAGCGAAGCGCTGTACATCATGAACCGGGCGTTGATCACCAGCGCGGTCAGCACGATCACGACGAAGGCCCCGTCTCTGCCGATCAGGTCGAGGGCGGCGAGCTGCGAGGCGCCGGCGAACACGATCCAGGACATGGCGATCGACTGGTGAGCCGGTAGGCCGGCATCGACCCCGGCGAAACCGACGATGAGGGCGAACGGCAGCACCCCGGGGACGAGGGGGGCGAGGTCGCGGATGCCGGCCCGGGCGGCCGGGGGCAGGCGGGTCACCCGGTGACTCTAGGAAGCGGGTAACGCGCGGCGTAGCCTGTGGCAAGTAGAAGGTGAGATGGCGGCTGTGCTCACCGCAGGGAGGCTCGTGGACGACCACAGGACCGACGCCGAGCTGCTGAGCACGGGCGACGGCGCCTCTTTCGGCGTGTTCTACGACCGCCACGCCCGCTACCTGCTCGGCTACTTCTACCGGCGCACCGCCTGCCCGCACACGGCCGCCGACCTGACCGCGGAGGCGTTCGCCGAGGCCTACCTGTCGCGCCACCGGTACCGGGCCGAGCGGGGCGCCGCCCGGGCCTGGCTCACGGGCATCGCCCGCCACCAGCTCGCCCGCTTCGTCCGGCGGCGCCGGGTCGCCGACCGGGCCCGCCGGCGTCTCGGGGTCGCCGGGGTGGCGGTCGACGACGGGTCGCTGGAGCGCATCGAGGCCCTCGTCGACCTGGAGCCCGCCCGCGCCCAGGTGCGGGATGCCGTCGCCGGCCTCTCTTCGGGGATGGCGGAGGCGGTGCTGCTGCGCGTGGGGGAGCAACTCCCGTATGACGAGGTGGCCCGCCGCCTCGGGTGCTCCGAGGGGGCGGCGCGGGTGCGGGTGGCGCGCGGCCTGGCGAAGCTGTCCGCAGTGCTGGGCGGCGACGATGGCTGACCGGATCCCGTTCCTCGACCGACTGCGGTCGGAGATCACTGCGGCCATCGACCGCCGCGCCCCTGCTCCCCGACCTGCAGGCGGGCTGCCCCGGGCGCTGGGCCTGGCCCTCGCGGGGGCGGCCGTGGTTGTCGTGATCGTCGGCGTGGGGGTGCTGTTCAACGCCCGCAATCCGGAGCCGCAGCCGGCGGGCCTCACCACGACCACGGTGCCGCCGCTGGCGTCGACGCGCCCCGAGCCGGCCACGACCACGACGGTGCCGGCCACGGCCCCACCCGCCGCGGCCACGTCCGCGCCGCCCCCGCCGCCTGCCCCGCTCCGGCCCCGCGAGTGGATGCCGCTTCCCGACATCACCGGCGCCTTCGGGAGCGAAGCCGGCGGCGTCGTGATGAGCGGGGTGGCGGCCGTCGGCGGCGGCTACCTGGCGTGGGGCCACGCCGAGGTGGGCGGAGCCAACGCCGCCGCGATGTGGGCCTCGACCGACGGGCTCGTCTGGCACCGGGTCGGCGTTCCGGAGGACCGGGACGCGTACGTGGGCGGGGTCACGCGGTACGGCGACCGCCTCGCGGCGGTCGGCGGCGTGGGCGAAACGGCCGCCTTCTGGGTAGGCGATGGCGACGGCTGGGTGCGGGTGGCGTTCGCGGCAGGTGAGCCGCGCGCAGGCGAGAGTGCGGTGCTGGCGAACGCAGTGGTCGCAGTGGATGGCCGCCTGGTCGCCACCGGGAACACCTTCACGCCGCTGGGCCGCGCCGAGACCGGTCGCGGGGTGGTGTGGGTATCGGCGGACGGCGAGGCGTGGGAGCGTGTCGACGATCCGGTGTTCGGCCCATCCGAGGATGGCACCGTGTCGCTCGGCGGCGCCGCCGTCGACGGGCGCCGGGTGGTGGTGGTCGGCACCGAGCAAGGCGGGCAGGCATCGTCCCGGCCTCGCGCCTGGGTGTCCGATGACGCCGGGAGCACCTGGGAGGAGGCTGAGGTCGAGCCCGGAGACGGCGACGGCTTCACCGCCATGAACGGCGTGGCGGCCACTCCCCGCTACTTCGTGGCGGTCGGGTACGACCAGTTCGTGGGAGACGCCGCCGCGGTGTGGCTCTCCACCACCGGCCGCACCTGGCAGCGGGTGGGGCACGCCGGAGACGTGTTCGGGGGAGGGCTCGACCTGGGGGCCCGGATGACCGCCGTCGTCGGCGCTTCCGACCGGGTGATCGCCGCCGGCACGTCGCGCCGGGGCGGGCGGCTCGGGGTGGGCGTCTGGGAGTCGGCCGACGGGACGGCGTGGCAGCAGGCGGTCGCGCCGCCGAGCGGCTGGTCGGGTCCCTTCGACTCGGCGGCCTTCGGTCTCGCCGGCCGGGGCCGTCAGGCGGTGATGGTGGGGGCCGAGTCGCTGGTCGAGGGCCCTTCACGCGGGGCCGTCTGGGTGACGCCTCCCGGCGACCTCCCGGAGAACCCGCCGCCCCCCGACAGCTCCGTTCCGGTCACCCCACCCACGGCGCCGGCCGCGGAGCCGCCGCCGAGCGACCTCGACGGCGGCGTCAACCCCACGAGCGGCCCCTCCGACAGCATTCTCGAGCTGAGGGTCTTCGGCCTCCGGGACGCGCCCCGAGACGACCTGGGACGGATAGAGCTGTTCCTGGTGGGGCCGGACGGCAGGCGGATCAAGCGAGTGTGCTCGCCGCCCCCGGACCCCTTCGGCCAGATCGCCTGCGTGGTCCGCCTCGCCCGCCCCGGCGAGCTGTCGCCGGGCACCTACCGGTTCACGGTCGGCGACACCCTGGTGCAGAACATGCACTTCGTGGTGGAGCCTGACGAGTAGCAGCGGGGCCGGACCGCCGATACCGTTGCGTCCGTGAGCATCGCCGCTGCCGTCGCCGCGCTGCGCCGGGGCCGCGTGGTCGGCGT
>CAYGCW010000156.1:0-4041 GCA_964348465.1 uncultured Acidimicrobiia bacterium
TTGGCATAACTGCCGGGTGCGGCGGCGGTGACTCGCACCGTGATCCGGCAGGATCCCTGAGCGGAGACGGCGCCGCCGCTCAGCGCGATCGTTCCGGAGCCGGCGGCGGCGGTGAGCGTCCCGGCGCACGAGTTGGATGTGACGTTCGGCGTGGCGACCACCACCCCGGCGGGAAGCGTGTCGGTGAACGCCACGCCGGTGGCCGGAAGGTCGCGGTCGATGTTCTCGATGACGAACTCGAGGGTGGCGGTGCCGCCGGGCGGGATCGGATCGTCGGTGAACGACTTGCTGATGTGAAGGGCGGCGACCACGACGTCGAGGGTGGCGGTGGCCTTGCCGGCGCTGACGAAATCGGCGAGCAGCTCGACGGCGTTGAGAAGCGTGCCGCCGACGCGCGGAGTCACGTCGACGCTGACGGTGCACGTCCCTTCGGCGGCCACGGCTGGGAAGGTGACGGTGCCGTCGGCGTCGAGGGTCACCACCGACGTGCCCGGCTCGGCGGTGAGCGTCGCCGGGAGGGTGGTCGTGCCGCACGTGGTGGAGGCATTGGCCGGGTCGGCGATCACGAGCCCCGCCGGCAGGTCGTCGGTGAAGTCGAGGTTGGTGACGGGGGAGCCGTTCGCCGTGTTGTCGATGAGGAACGTGAGCGTGCTGCGCTCCCCCTTGTCGATCGGGTCGGGGGAGAAATCCTTCGAGAACGCGGGCAGGCCGGCGGTGACGGTGAGGTTGGCTTCGGTGGCGCCGCTGTTGCCGAGCGACGACGTCAGATCACCGGACGTGTTCAGGTGGGTCCCCAAGGTGGTGGACGTGACGTCGACCGTGACGGTGCACGTCCGGCCGGCGCCGACCGAGGCGTCGGCCAGCGAGATCGTCGTACCCCCGGCCGGCGCGGTGAGGTTGGGTCCGGCGCCGCCGGAGTCGGGGCCACACGTGGTGCCGGCATTGGCCGGGGTGGCGATGACGACTCCGGGCGGCAGCGTGTCGCTGAACGCCAGCTCGTCGGCGGGCTTGGCCTCGGCGGAGTTGTCGATGGTGAACGTCAGCGTGGTCTCGCTGCCGGGTCCGATCGTGTCGGGCGTGAACACCTTGACGAACAAGGGGGGCGCGGCCTGGGCGGCCGGCAGCGGCGCCAGCACCACCATCGTCATCCCGAGCACGATCCCACCGATCAGCGTGCGGGACCTCACCGATGCTCTCCCCGTCTTCACAGCTTCCCTCCGCCGCTCGCCGTAAACCCGGAGCCTAGGCCGCAACAACGCAGCGTGCGGGCGCAGACTCACCGTGTTTGGGGCGCCTCTTCGGTGCAGCCCTGCGACAATGACCGAACGAGAGCCGAGCAGAAGGAGACGGGCATGCAGAGCAGCGGCAGCGCAGCGTGGCAGGGCGACCTGGTGGCGGGTTCGGGAACGGTGAGCCTCGGCTCCGGCCTGGCGGGCCCGCTCGATGTGAGCTGGCGGGCCCGGACCGAGTCCCAGAACGGCAGCACCAACCCGGAGGAGCTCATCGCCGCCGCCCATGCGGCGTGCTACGCGATGGCCCTCTCGCACGGCCTCGCCGGCGCCGGCCACCCGCCGTCCCGGTTGGAGACCGGCGCGGTGGTGGAGTTCGGTCCCAAAGAAGGAGGCGGTTTCGAGATCAAGTCGTCGGCGCTCACCGTCCGCGCCGATGTGCCCGGCCTTTCGCCGGAGGCCTTCCAGGAAGCAGCCCAGGCCGCCAAGGACGGCTGCCCGGTGTCCCAGGCGCTCGCGGGCAACGTCGAGCTGTCGGTGGACGCAGCCCTGATGTAGCGGCCAGGTCCTCCGGCGTCGCCGCTCACGGCCCCCGCCAGCGGCGGGGCAGGAAGATCTCGTGGACGGTGGACTGGCGGCGTACCTGCCCGCGGATCGTCAGCAGCGGGTGCGCCTCGTTGGTGAGCCACTCGGGCAGGAGGTTGGCGTAGAACGGGCTGCCGAGCACCCCGCTCTCGCCGCCCGGCAGGCTCGACTGGCCCGTCATCCGTCCCGGCTTCGGCCCACCGACGTAGCGCCGCACCGGCCCGCTGCCGAACATGAAGTCGTCGGCGTCGTCGGCGCGGGCCGAGTGGCTGGAGGCGTCGACGACGCCGAAGCCGCCGTCGGCGGCGACTCCGGGCAGGTCGGCGAACGACGGCGGGAACGCTCCGCCCGCCGGCGGGATGTCGAACGGCGCTCCCAGCGGATGGTCGAACACGACGCGGTGCAGGCGGCCCCAGCGGTAGTCGGCCTGGTCGGTCGACCCGCCGAAGGCGGGCGCGAACGCCGGACCGGCGAGCAGGTCGAGGGCACCGGCGAGGCTCTGGAGGATCACCACGTCGCGCCGGTCTTCGGGGTCGGCGACCCCGGGCACGGCGAAGAAGTCGACGCCGGAGGCGCCGACGCCGGCGTTGACGCCGAAGTTGTCCAGGAGGTTGCGGAGCGCCTTCATGGCCTCGCCGCTGCCGGGGCCGGGTAGACCTCCGAGGGCGCCGAGGGTGGCGTCGATGGTGTTGCGGATCATCTGGCCGCGCCACACCGAGTAGATCGTGGCGGCCACGCTTGCTTCGACCTCCGCCGCAGTCGGCGGCGCCAGGCTGCCGTCCTCGTCGGCGAAGTCGTAGCCCTCGGGAACGCCGGTCGGGGTGGAGTGGTCCCACGCGGCGAGACGGCCGACGGCCTCGGCCACTCTCGGGTCGGCGGCCAGTGCCGCCAGCGCCGGGTGGGCGCCCGGTGCGCCGGCTCGGGCGAACGCGTCGATGACGTACGGGGTGAGCACCTGGGCGTCGAGCAGCACCACGTCGCCCTGGATCTCCGCCATGTCGGCGCGATCGACGGGGCCGGCGGCCAGCTTGGCCTGGAGGGCCTGGGTGATGCGCCCGGCCCTGGTGCCGATGGCGTAGCCAGGATTGAGGTAGTAGAGGCCTCCGCCGGGGCGCACCTGGTTGAGCGGATCGTTGTCGAGGGTGGTGCCGGCCGGATCGTTGTTGGCGTTCACGAACCAGCCGGCTTTGGGGTTGACCACGTGCGGCATCTCTTCGGGCGGCAGGATCTCATAAGGCACCGCCTGGCCGGGGAGGGGGGTGGTGACCGGCAGCCACTCGTTGCCGCCGGTGCCATTCCGGATGAACCAGGGCGGGAGACCGGCGACGGAGCCGGCCTGGAGGTCTTCGCGCAGTGGCATCTCGGCGCTCGTGAAGTAGGCGATGTTGCCCGCCCGGTCCACGTAGGCCCAGTTCTGGGAGCCGACGTCGAACGTCTCCAGGCCGGCCCGGAACTCGTCGAGGTTGCGGGCGAGGTTCCACGTGCGGAACGTCTCCGACTCGCGAGTGCCCGAGAAGCCCGTGTATTGCACGCTGAGCGCGAAACCGCTGGCGGGATCCAGGGCCACGATCGGCCCGTTGTTGCGGCGGGGCACGATCAGCACCGCCGGCGGGATGGGTCCGCCGGGCGGGACGACGGCGGGGTTGTCGGGCACGCCGTCGAACTGGTTGGCGCGGAACGTCACCGGGATCGGGATGACCGGCTCGGGGGTGCCGAGGTACATCGTGCTCAGGCCGCTCGGCGACGACGGGTCGGGCACGACCTGCTCCTGGAACGTGTCGGTGACGTCCATGGGGTTGGTGGTGGCGCCCCAGGCGATGTTGCGGTTCTGGCCGAGGATGACGTAGGGGGCGCCGGCGAACGACGAGCCGATCACGTCGTAGCGGGGGCCGCGTCGGCCGCGGGTCACGAGGTGGTTCTCGTAGAAGATGGCCGGTGTGTCGAGGGCGAGGTGGGGATCATTGGCCATCAGCGGGCGTCCGTCGACGGTGTGGGCGCCGCTGACCGCCCACTCATTGCTTCCTTCGGCATCGTCGTCGGCCAGGATGCGAGCGAGCAGGGGCACGTCCTCGATGCGCTCCCGGTAGGCGCGGGCCAGCTCGAGGGTGGCGGGGTCGAGGATGGCGGGGTCGACGATTTCGGGGTTCGGCAGCTGATCCGTGCGTTGTTCAGCTCGGGGTACTTCAACGACATCCGCATGGCGCGCGACGGCGACATTCTGGTGATC
>CAYGCW010000156.1:4051-6820 GCA_964348465.1 uncultured Acidimicrobiia bacterium
GAGGATGGCGGGGTCGACGGCGCCGGCCGCAGCAGGGACGGTGGCGGCCCTTTCCGCGTGGGTCGCGGCAGCGCCGAGAGAACCGGCGTCCGGGACCGTGGAGGCGGGGTCGAACGGCGCGCTGCGGAACAGATCCTCGCCGAAGAGCGCGGTCCCGTCGAAGCCCAGCGCTGCGCCCGCGGCCTGGTAGGTGAGGAGCGTCTCCGTGAGGCCGATGTCGAGGTCGAACGACAGTGAGAACGCGAACAGCTTGGAGATCACGGCGCTGTCGGTCGGCGTCCACGGCTCGAAGTTCGTCAGCTCGAGAGCGCCGTATTCGGGCGGGAGCGGGTTGGCGTCGACCCAGGCGTTGACGCCTTCGGCGTAGGCGTCGAGGTCGGCGCGGGTTGCGGGGGAGAGAAGAGGGAGGGATCGCTCTGCGGCGCGCCGCAGGCCGACCGTGCGCAACTCCACGTCGCTGCCGAGGGCGGCGGGCCCGACCAGCTCGGCGAGGGTGCCCGACGCAGTGCGGCGGAACACGTCCATCTGGAAGAGCCGGTCCTCGGCGTGGACCCAGCCCTGGAGGAAGAGGAGGTCGTGGGCGCTGCGGGCGTAGATATGAGGCACGCCGTTGGCGTCGCGGATGATCTCGGCAGCGTGCTCGAGCCGCGGGTGGATCTTCAGAGCCGGTTTGGTCATCGCCCCGGTCGGCGCCACCACCCCGAGCGCCATCGCTACCGCCACGAGCACAACAGCCAGCCGGGCCTTCATCGCGCCTCCCGTTTCCGCCTTGGTGTCGAGACTACCCAGCGAAGTCGCCGCGCGCTGCGTGGCCGAGCGCCTCGTATTCGTCGGCCGCGCGCACTTCTCAACCTGCACGCCACCTCGGCCGATATCCGCTGAGCGACCACGGATCCGTCGCCGCGACACCACGGAAGGAGTTCGATGGCGGTCACCGGCGTGCTCGGTGTCCTTGGCTGGCTCGCGCGCGCAGACCTCCGGTTGGCTGCCGTGGCGGTGCTCGCCATCGCGAGCGTGGCCGGCGTGTGGCTGGTCCACCGGCAGCGGGCGAGGCAGGACCGGGCCGCCCACATCGACCGAGTCGCTCACGAGCTGCGCGGACCGCTGACCGCAGTCGTGGCGACGCTCGATGCCCTCCGCGACTCGTCGGTCAGCCTCACCGCCGCCGAGCGTGAAGAGCTCCAGGAGCTGGCGAGCCGGGCGGCGGCGGAGATGACGTCGGTGCTCGACGGACTGCTGATCGTGGCCCGGAGAGGCCGGGGGATCGGTGCGCCGCAGTGCGAGGCCATCGACCTCGTGACGCTGACCTCCCGGTGTGTGGCGCAGATGCCGGAGGTGGCTCGCCGCGCTTTCGTGGGAAACAGCAGGGCGGCGACGGCGTGGGGAGATCCGAACTACGTGCGCCAGATCGTCGCGAACCTTGTTCAGAACGCCGATCGCTACGCGCCTGCCGGGGCCGTTGAGGTCAGCTTCGAGGTCGACGACGAGCGCGTGATCCTCGACTTCAGCGACGACGGTCCCGGGATCGTCGCGGACCAGCGGGAGGCGGTGTTCGACGAAGCGGCGAGCCAGACCAGCCGGGGCGGATTGGGCTTGGGGCTGGCGCATGCCAGGGAGCTGGCGCGGCTGATGGGAGGCGACCTTCGGTGCGTCGTTCCGAAGCGGGCAGGTGCCACGTTTCGGCTCGTGCTGCCGCGGGCCGTGGGGGCGGACGGTGCCAAGCCGGAGGGCGTCCCCCGAGCGGCTCTGTCCCCGCGGGCCTTGCTGTTGGCGGACATGACTGAGGCACTGGTGGGGCGGTCGCTCGACCTCACGATCACCGGGCTGCGCCGGCTGCTCACAGATCTGCTCCGCGTCGAGGCGGCTCTCCTGCTCACCCGGGACGCGGACGGGACTTGGCGGCCGGCCGGCAGCTTCGAGGAGCTCAAAGAAAGCGACGTCGGAGAACCGGGCGTGCTCGAAGAGGTCGCCCGCACCGGGCGGCCCGAGTTCTCGCCAGACCTCGCGGAGCGGTACCCGGGGTGGGCCAATGCACTCGGATCGGGCGCAGCACTGTTCCTTCCCGCGAGTGACGGGGAAGAGGAAGCCGACGTGTTGGGGGTCCTGGTCGTCGGTTGGCGGAGCCAAGATCAGCTGCCATCCGCTCAGGGACTGATGGTGGCCGAGGCCGTTGCCCAGCTCGCGGGTATCGCACTCGACCGAACCAACCTGGCGCGCACGGCGTCGGTGGAGCGCCGCCTGCGGTCGGCGGTGATGGACGCGCTGCCGATCGCGGTGTCGGTATTCGCGGGAGACCCTCCGGTGCTCATCGACGCCAATCAGCAGGAGCGGGCGATGCTCGGCATGCCCGACCGCGAGGCCTCTCCCGAGCTCGAGCAACGCCAGCGGCACTTCGATGTTCGCTTCGCGGACGGGAGCGCCTTGACGGTGGACAACGCACCCGTCAGCGCCGCAATCAGAACCGGCGAGAGGGCAGGCCCCTTCCTCCTGCGGGTGCGCCGCCAGGACGGCTCCGAGATCGTGACCCGCACCCACTGCGCACCATTCGACTTCCCGGGACGTGACGGCCTCGGCGCCGTCGTCACGTCGGAGGTCGTTCCCAGCGACGACCCGCGCGAGGCCGTTGGGCCGTCCGCCGTTGCCAGCGTTGCGGAGCGCCACCTGGGCTACGAACGGGCCCTCGCCGAGTGCGCCCGGGTCCTGCTCATGACCGGCGATGTCGCCCGGATCGAGGACGCCCTCGACGCGCTTCGCCAGGTCACCAGGGCC
>CAYGCW010000157.1:0-6769 GCA_964348465.1 uncultured Acidimicrobiia bacterium
TGTTGAGCTGCGCGTGCGAGAGGCCCGGAGCCAGCAGGACCACGGCCGCGATGACCGCCGTCCGGATCAGGATCGCGATCCTCGAGGAGCTCATGGCTGCCCCCCTGGATCGGCCAGCGCGAGATAGGTGTCCCCCATGGCGAGAATCTCACCGATGATGTAGCGGTAGCGGGGATCGGCCAGCTCGTCGACGGAATGGACCTCGAACGCACCCTCCTGACCGACGATCCGGTACTCGACCGTGAAATGAGACTGGTCCGGAAGCGTCTCGATGGGAGAGTCGGTCAGGGTTTCCAGACCGGAGTCGAGGAGCCTCCGCCACATGGCCTGACACTCGCCCAGCGGGACCTCGAGCTGCGCCCTCCGCCCGTCCTTGTCGAGCGACAGCGTCGCCGTGCCGTAGTGGATCGTGAGGCGGATCGCGTAGTGGCGGTACGCCCCGAACTCGTTCTCTTCGAACAGCTCGAGCTGCGAGTCGAGTGCCACGTCGGCGAGCGTCGTCTCCGCCCCAGCGGGCGGGTTCGCGACTCCCAGGGCAACCGTCAAGGCCACGACCAGGAGGGCCAGCGGCCTCGAGCTCGCCCGGAGTCTCTTGTGTGTCTGCATAGAGCAGCCTCCCTTCGGTTTCGATCTCCCTCCTCCAACACGACCGACCTGCGGCAACCGGATGCGGCCACGACCGAATCTCTTGCCAGAGAAGGTGGTTTCGCTGCCAGTCCTGAAGATGTCTGCCGCGCAATGTCTCCCAGAATCGGATGCGAGTCAACCGCTCCTCGCAGATCGCACGGTCGCCACCGGGTCGCTTGAGGCTCGGGGCCTGGCGCCCCCCGCGAAGCCGCCCGGGCGGGAAGAAGGCGAACAAGAAGCCGCGGTTCCTACGGCGCCAGAACGCCACGCAGCATCCCCGCCAGCCCCTCGGTGACGGTCGCCAGCGCCTCGTAGTCGACCTTGTCGGGGGTGTCCCTCGGGTGGTGGTACCAGGGGTAGCGGTAGGGGGCGGTGTCGGTGATCATCAGCGCCGGCCAGCCCTGGCGCCAGAAGGAGAGGTGGTCGCTCCAGCCGATGCCGGGGACGAACTCGAACATGGCGACCGACTGGACCGGCCAGTCGGAGGCGGCGCGGAAGGCGGCCACCGCGCGCCGCAGCAGCCGGCGCGAGCGGAGGTTGGCGACGAAGCCGAGAAAGTCGCCGCGGCCCGGGTAGAAGAGCCGCAAGAGGGGCGGGTAGCGCTGGCTCCCGGGCTCGTCCGAGTAGTAGCCGATCGTCTCGAGCGAGATCATGCCGGTGACCCGGTCGCCGCGCTCGCGGGCGCGGCGGGCGTAGACCATCGAGCCCATCTTGCGGTACCAGAAGAAGGGCGGCTCCTCGTTGACGAAGGCGACGAGGCGCAGGGTCCGGGCCGGACGCTCGCCGGCCAGCAGCCGCGAGAGCTCGAGCAGCGCCGCCACCCCCGAGCCGTTGTCGTTCGCCCCCGGGCTACCGCGCACCGAGTCGTAGTGGGCGCCGACGACGAAGACCCCGTCGCCGGCGCCGGGCAGGGTCACCTCGAGGTTGGCGCACTCGACGCCCTCGACGACGTAGGAGACCGGCCGCACCTCGTAGCCCTGCCCGGCCCACTCGTCCGTGATGTAGCGGGCCGCCGCCTCGAGGGTGCCGGGCGGGAAGACGTTGAGCTCGCCGATCTCACCGGCCAGGTGGTGCACGTGCTGGCGCAGCCGATCGACAGAGACCAAAGGCTTACGGGGATCCGGTCCTGAGCTGCCACTCCTGCCAACCGGCCCAGGGCTGGGTGATCCAGCGGCTGTAAGACTGCCATGGCGTCGTCGCCGGATGGTAGCGGAGGCGGAGTCGCCAGTGGTACGCCGTGTCGGGCGAGAGGGCCTCGGCGGCGCCGGCCGACAGGCTGCCGACCAGCTCGTCCAGGAGCACGCCCGCCGTGCCCGTGTCCCGCCATTCGGCGCTCGTCCGCGTGCCCTGGCCGTCGAAGCGCTGGTTCCAGGGCTTGACCTCCCACTCGAGCTTCACCCGGCCGCGGCCGAACGGGGTGCGGCCGAGCGCCGCGAGCCGGAACGCGTGCGGATGGTCGGAGCGCCCGAGCCGCGCCACGGGGACCCGCTCGCCGTCCTCGGTCGTCGCCTCGGCGCGGAGCTGCCGGGGGTTCGGGCCAACGCGGGAGCCGCCGTCACCGTAATGGCCGCCGTTACCGTAATGAAGGTGGTAGCGGCCCCTTGCCGCTCGGATCAGCACGTCGGCGTAGCCGTCCCCGTTCACGTCGCCGGCCGCGGTCACCTGCGGGGTGGTCAGCGAACCTCCGTCCGCCCAGTCCGCGTTGTCGGGGTCGCCTTCAGGCCTCTCGAGGAGGCTCCCGTCGTCGTCCGTCGCGACGCCGAGTCCCTGCGGCGAGCGCGAGCCGAGGAACAGGAGGGTGGCTGGATCCTCCGCTCCTCGGTAGGCCACGATCAGATCGGCCACCCCGTCGCCGTTGACGTCGCCGGCCACGCTCGCAGGGCGCTCGGCAGCGACCGGACGGCCGCCCGAATAGTCGGGGAGAGGATAGCGGGAGTCGACCCGCCAGGCGGGCGGGTCGTCGATCCCGTTGGCCGAGCCGTAATAGACGTATGCCCGGTAGAGATCGCGGACGACGATGTCGGCGTACCCGTCGTCGTTGACGTCGCCGAGGTCGGCCACGCTCGCGCCCAGGTTGTCATCGGCCAGAAAGGGGGCCGGGAGCGGAAGCTCCTCCGCGAGCCCTTCCGGCCCGCCGAGCGCGACGAGAGCGGCGCCGTTGTTGCCGTCCTCCGGCTCGCCGGAGACGACGTCCGAGTAGCCGTCTCGGTTGACGTCGCCCGCCGCGCTCACCGAATACCGACCGGAGCGAGGCCCGCTCACCGGTCCCTCGGCCGATCCGTAAAAGACCTTCCCGCCGGCGTACCCGTAGCTGCCGGCGATGACGTCTCCGAAGCCGTCGCCGTTGACGTCGCCCGCCCGGCCCACGGCGACGAGCGAGCCTCCGACCTCCCGATGGCTGCCGTCCGAATGGCTGACTCGCAGGCAGCCGTTCCCTCCCTCCCGGGGCGGCGGCAGCCCGCGGACCGAGCCCGGGTAGTAGTGCAGCTCTCCGGCGTCGAAGACGTCGACCCCATCATCCGTGTAGTAGTGGCCCTCGGCGCCGACGAGGACGTCGTCGTAGCCGTCTCCGTTGACGTCCCCGGCGGTGCCCACGGCGCGGCCGAACTTGATGCCGCCCCCGCCCGGGGGCACCACGTCGTGCGGCAGGTGCTCGACGCACCATCCGGGCTGCCGGGCCAAGCCCCGGGCGCTGCCGAGATAGACGAAGGCCGCGCCGTCCCGGTCACGGCAGACCCCGCCGCCCTCTTCGTTGGTCACCAGCGAGCAGGAAAAGACGCCGACGATCACGTCCGCGTAGCCGTCGCCGTTGACGTCGCCCGCCGGACCGATCGAAGTGTCGGAGATGCGTGGCTCCTCGGCACTCGGGGGATCCGGCACCTCGATTACCTGGGGCCCGCCCGGCTGCCCCGGCCGACCGTGGTAGACGTGGGCAGCGCCGGCGAGCGCGAAGGGACGGCCTCCTCGGGTGAGTTCCGGCTCGCCGACGACCAGGTCCGCGAAGCCGTCGCCGTCGACGTCGCCGGCGGTCGCGACGGCGGCACCGAAGCGGCTGTCGGCCGCGCTGCCGTAGGCCGCGAGATCGGCCGTCTTCGCCGTAACTGGCGGCTGCGTGCCGCCGCCGGCCGGCAAGACGCTCAGCGCACCGAGGTAGACGAAGGCGCCGCCCTGGCCGTCGAGCGCCTCTGGCGGATCTTCTCGCTCGATGCCGTCGGCTCCGATCACCAGGTCGGCGTAGCCGTCGCCGTTCCAGTCGCCCGCGCTGGCCACGGCGCCGCCGAATCCCGCCTCCGCCTGGCCGCCGTAGGCTTCCCACGTCAGCAAGCGCGGCCTCTGCGGGCGGAGCGGGTCGCCGGCCCGCAGGGGGCCGAAGTACACCGTGACCCGGCCCTGATCGATCAGGCCCTCCGGGCCGTCGTGGTGCGGCGCACCGACGAAGACGTCGGCATAGCCGTCGCCGTTCGCGTCGCCGGCGGTGCCGACGACGTGGCCGAAGCCACTGTCGGTCTCCGTGCCGAAGACCGCGAAATCGGCGCTCTGCGGCCGTTGCCCGCCGTCGGTCATCCCCGACGCATGGAACACGAACGCGGCGCCGACGCTGTCCGTCGTCCGGGTCGGGGGCTGCGGGAGAGCCGCCGGCGGCCGGTCGTCGTCGTGCCCCGGGGCACCGATCACCACGTCCGCCAGGCCGTCGCCGTCCACGTCCCCGGCCGTTGCCACCGAGGCGCCGAGCCTCGCGCCGTTCTGCGTGCCCACGACCGACCAGTGGGGGCGCACCGGTGTCCATCGGCGTCCCACGGCTCCGAGTGTCGGCCCGCCGCGGAACAGGTAGGCGGCGCCCGCTTGCTGCTTGTGGCGAGGGATCCATTCGACCGGCTGATCGAGCTCGGCCCGCTCGCCCTCTCCTCGCTCGACTACTTCTGGGCGCTCGAGCAGCACGGCGTTGTAGTCGGGAGCCCCGACGATCAGATCGGAGCAGCCGTCGCCGTCGACGTCGCCGGCGGTGGCGACCGAGTGGCCGAAGCGAGGCGGGTCGGGCGGGTCGGGCGGGTCGGCGACGCGCAGACCTCCCTGCTCGCCGTGGACCCGCCAGGATGCCTGCCCGCCGGCCGGGAGACCGCGCCCGGCGGCCCCGTGGTAGACGAGGGCCGCGCCGAAGGCCTCACCTAAAGGGATCCACCCGCGGTCCTCGAAGCCCGGAAACCGGACCAGGCGGGATCGGTAGCCGGGAGCGCCGACGACCAGGTCCGTCACCCCGTCGCAGTTGACGTCCCCGGCGGTGGCCACGGCCCGGCCGAGCTCGGCGTCCGGGTGCCCACCCGTCGCGGACCAGTCCGGTTCCGCCGACAGGCCCTCACTCGAGCCGTGGTAGACGAAGACCGCGCCCTCTCCCGCCCAGCCCCGGTCGAAGTACGGCGCCCCCACGGCCAGGTCGGAAAAGCCGTCGCCGTTGACGTCGCCGGCGGTGGCGACGGCGCGACCGAGCTGCGCCTGCGGGAAGGTGGGCATCATCAGCGTCGTGATGCGGGGGTCCACGCGCACGGGGAAGACGGCCCCGGCCGCGTCGACGGCGATCACCAGGTCCCGCTTCTCGAGAGAGAGGCGCGCGGGCAGCGAGCGCCCGCTCGCGTCGGTGGCGAGCAGGTCGCCGTAGCGGAGAATCGGCACCCCCTTGTCGTCGGCGAGCTCGACCGCTTCGCCCTTGGCCATCAGGGCCGGCTCGAGCGTGCCCGCCACGCGCAAGGCGAGGACCAGCGTCGAGCCCGGCCCGGTCGCCGTGCCGGAGAGTGGGCGCTCGAGGTCGAAGCCCTGCTCGAGGCCCTCCGAGGTGTTGACGAACCACGCCGTGAATCCGTCGTGGCGGTACTCGACCCGGTTGGTGACGACCCGCGGCCCGGTCTCTGCCACCGGCCGGCGGTCTCTGCCGGTACCGTAGGCGACGAGCGACAACCCGAGGGTCCAGGTCGGGCTCGCCTCGGTGCGCGGCGTCAGCAGAACGCCGGCGGGTTCGAAGTAGGTGCGGAAGCCTTGCTCGCGGTTCGGGGCCTGGAAGAGCGCGCCGCGAGCGGCAGGAGGCGGAGACGAGACTGCGTTGACCGCATACTCCGCGCGCCGGATGCCCTCACCCGCCTCGGCCCACCAGTCCGCGGAAGCACCGCGCGGGAGCGGCGCGGGCTTGACCAGGCGCACGTCCGGCGGGTGCCCGACATTCGGCACACAGGCGCCGGCGACGGCCAGCGCGGCTGTCCAGACCACCATCTGCCATCTGCCGTTCTCCGGGATCATCGCGCCGCTACCTTCCTCCGCGGGCACCCGCGGTTCGAGGGTCGGTGGTGTGGATGCATCGAGCGGGCGCAGGAGTGGAAGCACGTCCCCGCTCGTGATCCGGATGACTGGGTTACGAACCAGATTAGCCTCCGTCGCGCGGCGCGGCGCCAGCGGACGGGGTAGGCCTCCCCAGAGGACTGCAGAGCTTGGAGGTCGGCGCCCAGCGACCGGCTGGGCCGGCTTGCCCGCGCCCGCCCACGCTGCGGGCCAGGGCGCCGAGCCGGCGCCCAGGGAGGGCGCGGCCGGGCCGTGCCGGCCCTATACTCTGCGGCGAGGTGCATCTGTCGGGAATCCTGGTGGTCACCGCCCCGGACGCGATGGAGGCCTGCCGGCGCCGGCTCGAGTCGCTCCCCGGCGTCGAGGTGCATCACACCGACCGCCCGACCGGCCGGATGATCGCGGTTCTCGAGTCGCCCGATCTGGCGGGGCAGGAGGAGGCGCTGCGGCGGATCCAGGAGGTGCCGGGAGTTCGGCTGGCCGCCCTCGTCGAGCACCGGATCGATCCCGAGGACGCGGCCGATTCGGCGCCGACCCCGGCGGAAGGACACCTCGAGCGGGAGGCGGCCGCGGCCCGGGAGGCGGGGTAGCGATGGCGTCCGAGCTCTCCCGCCGCGAGCTCCTCAAGGCCAGCGTGGCGGCCGCTGCCGCGGCCTCGGTGGGCGTGCCGCTGGCCGGCCGGCCGGGGCTCCTCGACGCGGCCACCGGCTGGAGCTGGGACAAGGGGGTCTGCCGGTTCTGCGGCGTCGGCTGCGGGCTCCAGGTCGCCACCCGCGAGGGGCGGGTGGTGGCGGTCAAGGGCGATCCCGACAGCCCG
>CAYGCW010000158.1:0-6766 GCA_964348465.1 uncultured Acidimicrobiia bacterium
ACGAGCCGGTGGAGATCCGCCTGCCGGACGCACCGCCGCCCGCGGAGCCCGATGCGCCGCCGCCGCCCCGCATCGCCAGGCTGATCGAGTGCCTGGAGGCCTACTACGCCGGCGAAGCTTGTCTCCTGCCTGCGATCGGGCTCGCCGCCGCCGCAGGCACGACGCCGCTGCTGCGTGAGATCTACCGGGTGGTCTCGTTGATCCCGGCGGGCACGACCCGCAGCTACGGCGAGGTGGCCGCCGCCGCCGGAAGGCCCGGGGCCGCCCGAGCGGTCGGGGCGGCGATGGCCCGCAACCCGTTCCCGCCGGTCATCCCCTGCCACCGCGTGGTCGGAGCCGACGGCTCGCTGCACGGATACGGTGGCGGCCTCCACCAGAAGGAGCGCCTGCTCGAGATGGAGAGGTCGACGGCCGGTGGCTGACGAACGGCACGTGGTGGTGGTCACCGGCTTGTCCGGCGCCGGCCGCTCCCAGGCGGCCAAGGTGCTGGAGGACCTGGGGTACTTCGTCGTCGACAACGTGCCGGCGGTCTTGATTCCGGCGCTGGTGGAGAACGCCGCCCTCGGCGCCAGCCCCCGGCCGCTCGTGGCGGTGGTCGTGGACTCGCGCGCCGGCCTCGACTTCCACGAGCTGGAAGGCGCCCGGCTCGCCCTGGAAGCTGCGGGGGTCCCCAACACGCTGCTGTTCCTGGACGCCTCGGACGACACGCTGATCACGCGCTACGAGGAGAACCGCCGCCCGCATCCGGTGCCCGCCGAGACCCTCGCCGAGTCGATCGCCACCGAGCGGGAAGCGATGGAGGACCTGCGCGGCGATGCCGACATCATCGTCGACACCACCGGCCGGTCCGTGCACGACCTGCGCCGGGTGATCAACGACGCATTCTCCGGTGACCTGCCGAGCCGGCCGATGCGCGTCGCCATCACCTCGTTCGGCTTCAAGCGAGGCCTGCCGCGGGCCATGGACCTGCTGTTGGACGTGCGGTTCCTCCCCAATCCTCACTGGGTCGAGGAGCTGCGACCGCAGACGGGCCTCGACCCGGCAGTCAGGGAGTACGTCCTCGGTCAGGACGACGCCAAGGAGTTCCTCGAGCACGCCATCGGCCTCTTCGACTTCCTGCTGCCCCGCTACGAGGCCGAGGGCAAGTCCTACCTGGGCATCGGCGTCGGCTGCACGGGGGGTCACCACAGGTCGGTCGCCGTGGCAGAGAAGCTCGGCGACTACCTCCGGTCCCGCGGCATTCAGGTAGCCGTGCGCCACCGGGACATCGACGAATGACCCTGCGCGTCGACCTGGATCCGCTCCTGGAGGCGCTCGACGTGGACATGGAGGGCCCGGCGGTCGTGGCCGTGGGCGGTGGCCACGGCCTGGCGCAAGCGCTGCTGGCGATCCAGGAGTACGCCGACCGCGTGACCGCCGTGGTCGGCGTCGCGGACGACGGCGGTTCCTCGGGCCGCCTCAGCCCGGCCATGAGCATTCCCCCGCCGGGCGACATCCGGCGCTGCCTGGTGGCGCTCACTCCGAAGGGCTCGGTGTGGCGGGACCTGTTCGAGTACCGGTTCGACGAGGGCGACGTCGCCGGGCACTCCCTCGGCAACCTGATCGTGGCGGCGCTGAGCCGCATCACCGGCGACTTCGAGGACGCCCTCCGCACCGCCGAGCTGTACCTGGGCGCGGTCGGCACCGTCGTGCCCGTGGCCCGGCGTGCCCTCGGGCTGGAGGCCACCATCGCCGGGGAACGCGTCGAGGGTCAGCGGGCCATCACTCGCACTCGCGGCCAGATCACGTCGCTGCGCGTGGTCCCGGCGGACGAGGAGGCCAACCCGCGAGCGGTGGACGCCATCGCCGGCGCCGACCAGATCGTGCTGGGCCCGGGGAGCCTCTACACGTCGACGATCGCTGCTCTCGCCGTGCCCGGCGTGGCGGATGCCGTCAATGCCAGCAAGGCGCAGCTGGTGTACGTCTGCAATCTGATCACCCAGGACGGCGAGACCATTGCGATGGACGCCTCCGAGCACCTCGAGGCGCTCGTGGGCCTCACCGGCGTGCGGGTTCCCGACACGACCGTGGTCAGCACGTCGCCCGTCGATGTTCCGGCGCCGCTGGAAGCGGTGCGGTTCGACGAAGCCGCCCTCGCCGGACTCGGCACCGAGGTCGTCACGGCCCCGCTCGCCGATCTCGCAGCGGCCTGGCCCGGCCACGACCCGATCCGCCTGGGCCTGGTTCTCCGCGAGCACTCCGGAATGTGAGACAATCCCGCCTGCCCTTCAACCAGCTCACCGAGAGAGGCATCCCATGAGAGTCGCGATCAACGGCTTCGGTCGCATCGGTCGGAACTTCTTCCGCGCCGCGCACTCCCGCAGTGCCGGGTTCGACATCGTCGCCGTGAACGACCTGACCGACAACGAGACGCTGGCGTATCTGCTGCGCAACGACACCGTGCTCGGGCGTTTCCCCGGCTCGGTGGAGCTGAAGGACGACGAGATGGTCGTCGACGGCGACAGCTTCAAGATCTTCTCGGAACGGGATCCGGCGGCACTGCCGTGGGAGGACCTCGGGGTCGAGGTCGTCATCGAGAGCACCGGCGTCTTCCGCACGCGTGACGCGGTCCAGAAGCACATCGACGCCGGCGCCACCTGGGCCGTCGTGAGCGCGCCGATGAAGGACACTCCCGACTACAACCTGGTCATCGGCGTCAACGACGAGGGCTTCGATCCCTCCCAGCACCGCATCATCTCGAACGCCTCCTGTACCACCAACTGCGTGGCGCCCATGGCCAAGGTGCTCCACGAAGCGTTCGGCATCGAGCGGGGCAGCTTCACCACCGTCCACGCCTACACCAACGACCAGGCATTGCTCGACCTGCCCCACAAGGATCCCCGCCGGGGGAGAGCCGCCGCCCAGAACATCGTGCCGACCAGCACCGGTGCCGCCAAGGCCGTGGGACTCGTCCTCCCGGAGCTGGCGGGCAAGCTGGCCGCCAAGGCGCTGCGCGTACCGGTACCCGACGGGTCGGTGACCGATCTGGTGGTCGAGGTCAACACCGACGTCGACGTCGACGCCGTCAACGACGCATTCCGGGCAGCCGCCGGCGGTAGCCTCCAGGGCATCCTCCGCTACACGGAGGAGCCGCTCGTGTCCAGCGACATCGTGGGCGACCCGCACTCCTGCATCATCGACGGCGACTTCACGATGACGGTCGGCGGCCGCACCGTGAAGGCATTCGGCTGGTACGACAACGAGTGGGGCTACTCAAACCGCCTCGTCGACCTGGTGGGGATGCTCGGCGAGTGAGCCGGCTCCCCGGGATCGACGACCTGGAGGTCGACGGCAAGCGCGTGCTCGTGCGCGCCGATCTCAACGTGCCGCTCGAGGCCGGTGCGGTCGTCGACGACTTCCGCATTCGGGCCGCCCTTGCCACCATCCAGGTGTTGCGGGAGCGAGGGGCGCGGGTCATCGTTGCCAGCCACTTGGGCCGGCCCAAGGGCCCGGACCCGGAGCTCAGCCTCGCCCCGGTCGCCGTACGTCTGCAGGAACTGGGGGGCTTCCCGGTCCGCCTGGCGGGCGATGTGGCCGGCATCGAGGCGAAGAAGACGGTCGCCGGCATGGAGCCGGGCGAAGTCGTCTTTCTCGAGAACACCCGGTTCCACCCGGGGGAGACCAAGAACGACCCTGAGTTGGCCGAGGCGCTGGCGGCGCTGGCCGATGCTTTCGTGCTCGACGCATTCGGCTCGGCGCATCGGGCGCACGCCTCGACCGTGGGGGTCGCCGAACTCCTGCCGTCCGCCGCCAGCCCCCTCGTACAAGCCGAAGTCGACGCCCTGCGCCGGCTTCTCGAGGAGCGCCGCAGCCCTTACGTGGTGGTGCTCGGAGGCGCCAAGGTCTCGACGAAGATCGGCGTCATCGAGGCGCTGCTCCCCAGGGTCGATGCGATGCTGATCGGTGGTGCGATGGCGTTCACGCTTCTCACCGCCGACGGCTACGACGTGGGATCGTCGCGGGTGGAGGAGCAGATGCTGGGCGAGGCCCGCGGCGTCTTGAAGGGTCCCCACGGTGCCCGGGTCATGCTTCCCGACGATGCGGTGGTCGCGGACCGGTTCGCGGCCGACGCCGACCACAAGGTGGTGCCGACGGGCGACATGCCTGAGGGCTGGATGGGCCTCGACATCGGGCCTGAGGCCGCGGAGCGGTTTGCCGGCGTGATCGCCAACGCCGAGACGCTGTTCTGGAACGGGCCGATGGGCGTGTTCGAGTGGGAGGCGTTCCGGACCGGCACCGCCCGGATCGCCGAGGCGGTGGTCGAGTGCGAAGGGATGACGGTCGTCGGCGGGGGGGACACGGCGGCGGCTCTCAAGCTGTTCGGTCTCGAAGACCGCGTGACGCACCTCTCGACGGGCGGCGGGGCGGGTCTGGAGTTCGTCGAAGGCAAGGCGCTGCCCGGGATCGAAGTGCTGGAGAGGAAGAGCGATGGCACGTAGAAACCTGATGGCCGGCAACTGGAAGATGCACGCCACGCATCTGGAGGCCATCCAGATGGTGCAGAAGCTCAGCTACCGCCTGGACCCGGCCGACTACGAGCGGGTCGAGGTCGTCGTATGCCCGCCGTTCACGGCGATGCGATCGGTGCAGACGGTCATCGAGGCCGACCACCTGCTGATCCGGCTCGGCGCCCAGGATGTCTATCCGGCCGACCAGGGCGCCTACACCGGCGAGATCTCGCCGCTGATGCTGGCGAGCCTCGGCGTCGCCTACGTGATCGTCGGGCACTCCGAGCGTCGGCAGATCTTCGGCGAGGTCGACGGGTTCGTGAACGAGAAAGTCAAGGCGGTCCTCGCCCACGGCATGACCCCGATCCTGGCCGTGGGGGAGACGCTCGAGCAGCGTGAAGCCGGTGAGACCGAGGCACGCGTCGAGACCCAGTTGCGCGGTGGGCTGGCCGGCGTCCCGGCCGAGCAGGTGGCGGGCCTGGTGGTCGCATACGAGCCGATCTGGGCGATCGGCACCGGCCGGACCGCCAGCCCCGACGACGCCGCGGCGGTCATCGGCCATCTGCGCCGCCTCGTCGAGGCCGAGTGGGGCAGCGAGGCTGCCGAGTCGGTGCGCATCCTCTATGGCGGCTCGGTGAACCCCGGCAACGTGGCCGGCCTCATGGCGAAGCGGGACATCGACGGCGGCCTGGTGGGCGGCGCCTCCCTCGATCCCGACAAGTTCGCGTCGGTGGTGCGCTACTGGGTCTGAGCCGGCCGCACCCACCCGGCCGCCGCCCGGGCCCGGTTTGTGAGATCCGGGCCAGGGTCCCCGGGCCCGGCTGCTACCTTTCCCGGCCATGCCCGACGTCACGAAGCTCGTATTGCAGCGCCACGGCGAATCCACCTGGAACCGGTCCAACCGCTTCACGGGCTGGACCGACGTGCCCCTCACCGAGCAGGGCGAGCGGGAGGCGAGGACGGCGGGGAAGCTGCTGCTCGCCGAGGGCTACACGTTCGACGTCGCCCACACCTCGGTGTTGAAACGGGCGATCGACACGCTCAACATCACGCTCGACGAGATGGGCCTCGACTGGATCACCGTTCACAAGCACTGGCGCCTCAACGAGCGGCACTACGGCGCGCTGCAGGGCCTCAACAAGAAAGAGACGGCCGAGCGCCACGGCCAGGAGCAGGTGCACATCTGGCGGCGGAGTTACGACGTGCCGCCGCCGGCCCTGGAGTCGGACGACGAGCGCCACCCGAGATTCGACCCCCGCTACGAGTGGATGCCACCGGACCTGCTGCCGGCGACGGAGAGCCTGGCGCACGTCGTGGACCGGATGTTGCCGTACTGGCACGACGCCATCGTCCCGGACCTGCGGGACGGGAAGCGGGTCCTGGTGTCCGCCCACGGCAACTCGCTGCGCGCCCTGGTCAAGCACCTCGACGGGATCTCCGACGAGGAGATCCCTGGCCTCAACATCCCCACCGGCATTCCTCTCGTATACGAGTTGGACGCCGATCTGCAACCGGTCACGCGCTACTACCTCGGTGACGAGGATGCCGCCCGTGAGGCTGCTGCAGCCGTGGCCGCCCAGGCGGGCGCGGGCTGACGGCACCGTCATGCCAGGAAATGGCAGGCAATGACTTGACCCTCTTCGCGGGCCCGTACATACTTCGGGCTACAGGCCCGTGTTGTCAGCGGGACCCAGATTGAAGGCCAGTCCGACTAATCTTCTCGAATCGAACCCGGCTGCCCGAGTCGTGTTCCGGCAGTCATTCTCGAAAGGGGCATCCCGTTGGTCACCAACATCGTCATCGCGGTGCACGTGATCGTCTCCATCGGCCTCGTCGCCTTGATCCTGCTGCATGCAGGGCGGGGCGGAGGTCTCTCCGACGTGTTCGGGGGAGGGATGGGGCCCGCCAGCTTGTCCGGGTCGACGGTGGACGAGCGCAATCTCGACCGCATCACCGTCGCCGTGGCCATCGTGTTCGCTACCACGACGCTGGTGCTGTCGTGGCTGCTGAACTGACGGCGGATCGGGGAACCGCTCGCGTTCCAAAATACCAAGGAGGAACAACTTGAAAGTGCTTTGGCGTAACCGCGTCAAGCTGATCGGTGTGCTCTTCGCCTTCGCGATGATCGCCGCTGCGTGTGGTGACACCGGGGCGACGACCACCACCGAGGGCGACGTGGCTCAGCCGACCACCACCATGGCCGCCACGACCACGACGGCGGCTCCCACGACGACGGCCCCGCCGCCGCCGACGACGACCCAACCGATGGGCATCGCCTA
>CAYGCW010000159.1:0-6755 GCA_964348465.1 uncultured Acidimicrobiia bacterium
ACGCTGATCGAGACCGTGTGCGGGTAATCGACCGAGACCCGGGCGTCGTCCACCCACGGATCAGCCCGCAACGCGGCTTCGATCCGGGAGGGGCGCACCCACAGGATCGGCACGCCGTCGCGCAGCCCGGCGGTCCCGGCGAGGTGCAACGCCGCGTCCCGGTCCATGCCGGCGACCCGGATGGTGTCGACGGCCATGAGCGGCGACTGGGAGACCCACCAACCACCCGCGGTCGCCGCCGCGATCATCATCAGCACCAGCACCCAGCGGAGACGGCGGTGCGCCTGCTGCTCGGCGACCCGGCGGCGACGCGCCCCGAGACGAGGGTGGACCTCGGTGCTCACCGGAAGCTCCCGAGCAGTTCCGCCAGCTCATCGGCGACCAGCGTGATGTCCCCGGCGCCGAGGAGCAACACGAGGTCACCGGCGCCGACCTCCTCGGCGAGGTAGGGCGCCAGGCTCCGCCGCGCCGGGATGTACTCGACGCGCGGCGATCCGGCGGCCGTGGCCGCGTCTGCAACCAGCCGGCCCGTCACTCCAGGCTGAGGCGACTCGCGCGCCCCGTAGACGTCGGTGACCACGACCCGATCCGCGGCGACGAGGGAGGCGCCGAGCGCCGGCGCCAGCTCTGCGGTGCGGCTGTACAGGTGTGGCTGGAACACCGCCCACACCCGGTCCCACTCGCCGAGGCGGGCGGCGGCGATGGTCGCGGCGATCTCCGTGGGATGATGGGCGTAGTCGTCCACGACCGTCACGCCGCCGATGCGGGCCCGCACCTGATAGCGCCGCCGCACACCTGCGAAGCCGGTGAGTCCGGCGGCCGCCGCGCCGACGTCCAGGCCGGCCTCCCCGAGCAGGGCGAGCACCCCCGCTGCGTTGCGGGCAACGTGCAGACCGGGCCGCGGGACCTGGACGTCGTAGGCAGCGCCGCGGCCCTGCAGCCGGAAGGAGACCGACCACGGCCCATGCTCTACGCGATCGATGACCCAGTCGGCGTCAGGGCTGATGCCGTAGCCGACGGCGCCCACCCTCTCGGCGAGCCGGCGGGCGCCGGCATCGTCGATGCCGGCGACGACCGGGCCTGAGACACCGGCGGCCACCCGGACGAAGGCCTCCTCGAGAGCACCCAGGGTCCGGTAGTGGTCGAGATGGTCGGCCTCGACGTTCGCGACCAGGAGGCCTTCCAGGTGCAGCTCCAGGAACGTCCCGAAGGCCTCGTCGGCTTCCAGCAGGAACAGCCCGTCGCGACCAAGGTGCGCACCCGTGTTGAGGGCGACCAGCTCGCCTCCCAGCAGGAACGAAGGGTCCATGCCCGTGGCCCGAACGGCAGCGACCGCCAGGGCCGTGGCGGTGGTCTTGCCATGGGTGCCGGTGAACCCGAGGGTGGGGCGGCCGTCCGTCAGCGCGCCCAGCAGCTGCGGACGCCGCCAAACCGGCAGTCCGCGGCTGCGGGCAGCCTCCAACTCGGGGTCACGGTCGGGCACCGCCGACGAAGCCACAACCAGGTCCCACTCGGTCACCCGTTGGGGAGCGTGGCCGACCCACGTGGTGACGCCGAGGTCGGCGAGCACGTCCAGCAGCCGACCCGGCTTCAGGTCGCTGCCGGACACCTCGTAGCCGAGCTGCGCGAGCAGCTTGGCGATCCCGCTCATGCCCGAGCCGCCCGCCCCGACGAGGTGGATGCGGCGCTTGCCGTCGAGCTCACCCACGGACGACCTCCAGCAGCGCGTCCGTGATCCGGGCCGCTGCGCCCACCCGGGCGCGCTCGAGGGCGGCCTTGCGCATGGCATCGAGCCGGGCGCCGTCGGCCAGCAGCCCCCCGACGATCGCGGGGAGCCGGCGGAGGTCGGCTTCGCGCACCAACTCGGCGGCGCTCGCATCGGTCAGCTCGGCGGCGTTGAGCTCGTAGTGGCCGGCCCTCGTCACCTCGCGCGGCACCAACAGCGCCGGCGTCCCGGTGGCGGCCAGCTCGGAGACCGTCAGCGCACTGCTGCGGCACACGACCAGGTCGGAGGCCGCGTAGAAGTGGTGCATCTCGTTCTCGAAGGGAAGGATCCGCCAGGTGACACCCGGCGCCGTCGGCATCCCGCCCAACTCCGGTGCATGAGAGGCGCCGGCGAGGTGGATGATCGCCACCGGCGGCCCTTCCCACCCGCCGGCGAGAGCGGATACCGCCTCGTTGATCGCCTGCGCCCCCAGTGAGCCCCCGAGCACACCGAGAACGGCCGTCCCGTCCGGCAACGAGTAGTGGGCGAGGGCGGCGGCGCGGAGCGCCTCCCGGTCGAACTCGGCCAGCGAGCGCCGCAGCGGGTTCCCCGCCACCTCCCCAGGGAGACGGGCGGCGGCCGCGGGGAAGCCGAGGAACACGTGCTTGGCCCACCGCGCCATGGCCCGGTTGGCGAGCCCGGGTACCGCGTTCTGCTCCTGAAGGAGATACGGAACGCCCTCGCGCCGTGCCGCCCAGGCGGTCGGCACGGTCACATATCCGCCGAAGGCGACCAGCGCCCCGGCGCCCCGATCCACCAACGCAGCGCCGGCGCGCCGGGCGGCCTGGACGAGACGACTCGGGATCAGCAGGTTGCGCCACGTCATCCCCCTGACCAGACCCTGGAGCGGCAGCTCGACGAGTTCGTAGCCGGCCGCGGGCACGGCGCGCGCTTCGATCCGGTTGCCGCCGAGGAAGAAGATGTCGGCGGCGGCCACCCCACGCCGCTGCAGCTCGTCGGCGACGGCCAGGGCCGGGTAGACGTGACCGCCCGTGCCGGCCGCGGCGAGCGCGAAGGAGGTCATCGCCGCGAGCCCGCCTGGGCGATGTTCGCCAACACCCCCGCGGCGGCCAGATTCACGATCAGCGCCGTGCCGCCGGTCGACATGAACGGCAGCGGGACGCCGGTGATCGGCAGGAGCGACACGACCCCGCCGATGTTCACGAGCGCCTGCGCCGACAGCCAGGTGACGATTCCGATGCCGAGAAGGCGACCGAAGTCGTCCGGGGCCCGGAGCGCCGCAGCAGCGCCGATCAACGCGAAAGCCACGAACAGGGCGATCACGACGATCGCCCCCACGAAACCCATCTCCTCGCCGATGATCGCGAAGATGAAGTCGGTGTGGGCGTTGGGAAGGAACGACCAGCGGGCTCGGCTGGCGCCCAACCCCACGCCGAACCAGCCGCCGGTGCCGAGCGCGACGAGGCTCTGCATCGCCTGGAATCCGCTGCCCAGGACGTCGGTGCCGGGCTCCAGGAACGCTTTCAGGCGCGCCCACCGGTACGGCTCGGCGGCGGCGAGGACCAGGCCCGCCATGCCGGCGACGGCCCCGGTGCCGAAGATGTAGCGCAGCGGAGCGGTGGAAGCCAACAAGACACCGAAGGCTGCCGCACCGATGAGCAGCGCCGTGCCGAGGTCTGGTTCCAGGACGACCAGCGCGCCGGCCGCACCCGCAGACACACCCAGGGGAGCCAGCAGATCCACCAGCCGCTCGATCTTGCCGGCCCGCCGGGCCAGCACCATCGCCAGGTAGGCGATCACGGCGAACTTGGCGAACTCGGACGGCTGCACAGTGACCGGCCCCACCTCGATCCAGCGACGGGCGCCGCCGCGGAGGTCGCCGATGGCCAGCACTGCGATCAGCGAAACGATGCTGGCGGTGAGCAGAGGCACGGCCAGCCGCCGGTACCAGTCGTAGGGGACGCGCACCGTCACCACCATGGCGACGACCCCCAGGCCGGCCCAGACGAGCTGGCGCTTGAAGTAGTAGAGATGGTCGCCGCTCTCCCTGAGCCCGACCACCGAGGATGACGACAGTATGGCCCCGAGGCCGACGACGAGCAGCGTCATCACCGGCACGAGCAGCAGCACCGCGGCCCGCACCGAACGCCGCTTGCTCTCCTCGCGGACGCCGGCCTTGGCGAGCAGCCTCGGGTGGGGCACGACCCTGCCGGTCACGATCCCTCCTCCCCCAGTGCCCGCACCGCGGCGGTGAAGGCGTCGCCGCGCTGCTGGTAGTCGCGGAACATGTCGAAGCTCGCGCAGGCCGGGGACAGCAGCACCGTGTCGCCCGCCCGGGCCCGCGCCGCGGCCTCGGCGACTGCTTCCCCGATCGAGTCCGCCAACGACACCCGGCCGCTCCCGGCGGCGGCCAGATCCGGCGCGGCTTCGCCGATCGCCACCACGTGCTTGATCGAAGGGACGTCGAACAACGCATCGAGGTCCAGGCCCTTGTTGCGGCCGCCCGCGATGAGCACGACGGAGTCGTAGGCGGAGGCGGCGGCCACGGCGGCATGGGGGTTGGTGGCCTTCGAGTCGTTCACCCACGTCACGCCGTGCCGCACTGCGACGACCTCGCGTCGGTGCGGGCCGGGCCGGAACGTGCGCATCGTGGCCGCCACCCCCGCAGACGTGGCGCCCACTTCGATGGCCGCGACGCCGGCGGCCACCAGGTCGAGCAGGTAGGCGGCGTCGACCGGGGGCAGTTCGTCCCGATCGATGGCGACGTCGTCACCGAGCCATACCTTCCCGTTCTCGGGACCGGCGCCGCCGGCCGGACGGCGGCTGCCGCTGACGGGCACCGCACGGGCCGCAGCGCCGGCCGCGATCTGCGACGCCCCGGGGTCGTCGGCGTCGTAAACGACCAGGTCGCCCGGTCCTTGATTGCGCAGGACACGAGCCTTGGCGTCCCGGTAGGCCTCGAAGCCCCCGTGCCAGTCGAGATGGTCGGGGGCGAGGTTGAGCACCACCGCCGCCTGCGCCCGCAGCGTGTGCGTGAAGTGAAGCTGGAAGCTCGACAGCTCGACGGCGAGCGCATCCCAGGTCTCGCCGCGGGTGAGCCTGGCGAGCGCCAGGCCGGACAGCGGGTCGCCGATATTGCCTGCCGCCGGCGCCTTCAGCCCGGAAGCCGAAAGCATGTCGGCGACGAGCCGGGTGACGGTCGTCTTCCCGTTCGTGCCGGTGATCCCCACGACAGGAACGCCGGCGAGGTGCCGGTACCCCAGCTCCACCTCCGACCACACCTCCACGTCGGCGGCCGCGGCATCCGCCAGCGGCGGCGCATGCGGCGGGACGCCGGGGCTGGCCACGACGAGATCGGTGCGGGCCAGCCGGCGACGCGCCCAGGCACCGTTGTGGGTCTCGTAGCCCTCCTCGCGCAGCTCGGCCAGCGGGCCGGCTTTCGCGTCGTAGACCGCTACTTCGTGCCCCAGGTGGCGCAGCAGCCGGGCCGCCGCCTTCCCGCTGACCGCACCTCCGACCACCAGCACCTTCACGGCGACACCCCCACGGAAGCTACGAAGTCGCCGTAGAAGATGCCGAGCCCCAGAGCCACACAGATGCCGGCGAGGATCCAGAAACGAACCACGATGTTCACCTCCGGCCATCCGAGGAACTGGAAATGATGGTGGATCGGGGCCATGCGGAAGATGCGCTTTCCGAAGATCCGGAACGACGCCACCTGGAGGATCACCGACACGGTCTCCATCACGTACAGGCCGCCGAGGATGATGAGCAGCAGGTGGGTGTTGGTCAGCAGCGCCAGCGCCGCCATCGCTCCACCGAGTGCCTGCGAGCCCGTGTCGCCCATGATGATCTCGGCCGGCGGCGCGTTCCACCACAGGAACCCGAGCGTTGCCCCCAGCAGGGCCGCGGCGAACACGCCGAGGCCGAGCGGCTCCTGAACGTCGTAGAACTCGATGGTGAGCTGGCGGAACTGCCAGAAGCTGACGACGACGAACGCCCCGAACACCAGAGCGGCCGACCCGCCGGCGAGCCCGTCCATGCCATCGGTCAGGTTCACGGCGTTGGCGGTGGCGGTGAGCATCAGCAGCACCCAGGCGGCGTAGAACCAGCCCAGGTCGATGCTCACGCCGGCGGCGATCGCGCCCCAGGCGAACAGACCGGCCACGACGAGCTGGCCCGCGAACTTCCATCGTTTGTTGAGTCCCTGGTTGCGAGCGTTGCGGTACTTGGAGAAGTCGTCGAGGAACCCGATCATCCCCATCCCGGCAAAGGCGCCCAGGGCCAGCGCTCCCGAGGCCTCGAACGTGCGGACGCCGAAATCGAATCCGCCGTCCGGGCTCCATATCTTGAGGTGGGCGGCAAGGAAGCCGAGGGTCGCCGCGCCGATGATCACCAGCCCGCCCATGGTCGGCGTCCCGTGCTTGTGGTGGTGGTGCTCGACCTCGTCCTGGATGAACTGGCCGATCCGGCGGTCCCGGAGCAACCGGATGAGGGTCGGCGTCCCGAAGATCGCCACGAAGAACGCCATCGACGAGGAAGCCAGCAGCAGTATCACGCCGGCGCCCCCTCTCTGGTCGCGGCCTCCGCCAGATCGAGGGCGGCGGCCTCGAGGCCGGCGACTCGCGAGCCCTTCACGAGGACCACGTCACCGGCACCGACCCGATCGAGGACGACGCGCACGGCGGTCGCCGCGTCGGGGACGCCCACCGCGACGGGACCGGATGCAGCCGCGATGCCGGGTTCCTCACCGACCACCACGATCGGATCGAAGCCCAGCTCCACGGCCAATCGCCCGATGCGGGCGTGGGCTTCGGCCGCGGTCGGGCCCAGCTCGGCCATGACGCCCAAGACGGCGATGCGGCGCCCGGCCATGGCGGCGACGGTTCGCAGCGCGGAAGCGGTGGAGTCGGGATTGGCGTTGTAGGCGTCGTTGACGACGGTGAAGCGGCCGGAGTGGACCTCCATCCGCCACGGGGAACCCGTGGCGGTCTCGAGGCCGGCGGCGATGTCCGCGAGGTCGCGGCCC
>CAYGCW010000160.1:0-6743 GCA_964348465.1 uncultured Acidimicrobiia bacterium
GTGACCATCTCCCCCGTCCACTGCGTGGCACCGCCATGGGTGATGGAGAGGTGGACCATGAAGCTGTCGGGAGCGGCGCCGTGCCAGTGGACCTCGCCGGGGGGCGACTCGAGCGCGTCGCCGGGACCGATCGTCACGGTCTCGCCATCGGCCGTCTGCACCCGCCCGGCGCCGGCGACCACGTACAGGACCTGGCCCGCCGGGTGGGAGTGCCAGCCCGTGCGGGCGCCCGGCTCGAACATCACTCCGAGCACGTTCAGGGCGTCCTCCGGATCGGGAGGCGGGGTCAGGGGGCCGAACCACGCCCGGCCGGTGAAATGCTGTGACGGCGCCGGCTGCCAGATCCGCTCCTCGCTCGGGCGCAGTTCCATCGCATCTCCTGTGTCGGATGGGGCAGGCTACCCCGCCGCCGGCGGGACCTCGATACCCACCTCGGCCCCTCCACCGACGGCCGCGGCCGCCCAGACGCGGCCCCCGTGGGCCTCGGCGACCTGGCGAACGATCGCAAGCCCGAGGCCCGAGCCGGGCAGCGGACGCGCCGCAGCCGCCCGATAGAAGCGGTCGAACACGTGGGGGAGGTCATCTGCGTCGATCCCCGGTCCGTGGTCGCGGACGGTCACCCTCCCTCCTCGCGCCAGCACCTCGATCGGCGCGCCGGGCGGGCTCCACTTGTCCGCGTTGTCGATGAGGTTCGAGACGGCCCTTTCCAGCATCGCCGGGCGGCCGTTGACCACCACCGTCTCGGCCACCAGCTCGATCGGACGGTCCACGCGCCGCCGCGCCTTGGCGACCGCCGCCGCCACGACCTCGTCGAGCCGTACCGGCTCGAGCTCGCCCTCCAGCTCGCGGGAGTCGGTCGCCAGCTCGACCAGCTCGGTGACCAGATCGCCCAGCTCTCCGAGCTCGGCGGTCACGTCGGCGAGAAGCCGGTCGCGCTCGACCGGATCGATGTCGGTCCGCTTGGCGAGCACTTCGATGTTCGTCCGCAGGCTGGTGAGCGGTGTCCGCAGCTCGTGACCGGCGTCGAGCACGAGCTGGTGCTGCTGGCGGCGCGAGGTCTCGAGAGCCTCCAGCATGGCGTTGAAGCTGGCCGCCAGCCGGCCCAGCTCGTCGTCTCGCTCCATCGCAATGGGCCTTCCCAGCTCCTGCGTGGCGGCAACGTGCTCGGCGGCCGCGGTCAGGTCCTGGACCGGCACGAGGGACCTCCCCGCCACCAGCCAGCCGACCGCCGCGGCGGCGGCCACGCCGGCCCCGCCGATCAACAGCAGCCGCAACCGCAGCCCTGCGAGAACCTCGTCGGTCTCGGCGAGGCTGCGGCCCAGCTGAACCGCACCCCCGCCCCGGATGGGGATGGTGGCCACCCGGTAGCGCTCCCCCGCCACCGCCACGTCGCGCAGGCGAAGCCTGCCTCCCTCCTCGGCGATGCGGGAGTCGACCTCGTCCACCGGGAACACCACCGAGTCGTCGAGCACCTCCACGACCGACCCGTCCCGAGACACGAGCTGGCCGATGGCGTCGGTGCCGATGACCTGGCTCCCCCGCGGCCGCGGTGGCCGGCGACCTTCGAAGAACCCTCGCCGCGGTCCCTCGGGCCCCAGTGGAGCCAGCAGCGCCGCCCGCTCGACCAGAAACTCGTCCACCTCACCCCGCAGTTCCTGGCGCGCGGTCAGGAATGCCGCAACGGCCACCGCGGACACGGCCAGCGCCACGGCGGCGGCGACGAGTGCAGCGATGCGGGCGCGGAGTGTCATGCGGGCCTGACCGTGTATCCCACGCCGCGCACCGTGTGGATGAGGCGGGGCTCCCCGCCTGCCTCGGTCTTGCGCCGCAGGTAGCCGATGTACACGTCGAGAGAGTTGGACGTCGTGCCGAAGTCGTAGCCCCAGATGCGCTCGTAGATGACGTCGCGGGTCAACACGATGCCGTCGTTGCGCATGAGCAGCTCGAGGAGGTCGAACTCGGTCTTGGTCAGCTCGATCTCCCGGTCGCCGCGGGTGACGCGCCGGGCGGCGGGGTCGAGGGCCAAGTCGGCCACGCGCATCGCGCCGCTCTCCCCCGAGGCGGTGGTGCGCCGCAGGAGCGCGCGCAGCCGGGCCAGCAGCTCCTCCAACGCGAACGGCTTGACGAGATAGTCGTCGGCCCCGGCGTCGAGCCCAGCGACCCGATCCGACACCGACTGGCGGGCAGTCAGGATCAAGACGGGCGTGGCGTCGCCCATCGCCCGCAGCCGCCGGCACAGCTCGAGGCCGTCGAGACGCGGCATCATCACGTCGAGGACGATGGCCGCCGGCGGCCTGGCGACGATGGCGTCGAGCGCAGCCATGCCGTCCGACGCGGTCGCCACGTCGTAGCCCTCGAATCTGAGGGCGCGGCCGATGGCGTCGCGCACGGCCTGGTCGTCCTCCACGACGAGGATCGGCGTGCCCGTGGTCACGCCGCCACCGTAGCGGCGGGTCGTGAGCCAGGGCTGAGACCTGCCTGAGAAGCTCCTAAGAGCGCTCCCATCCTGCCAGCACCAGGCGGCCGCCGCGGGCGACGACGGCGATGCCGAACTCCCGGCAAGCGTCCCGCAGCCGCGCCTCGACCCAGTCGTGATCGGCCGCATCGGCGATGCGCGTGACGCAGTAGTCGAGCCGCAGGGGCAGCGCCTCGACGGAGGTGGGCGCTCCCCCTTCGAGGTCCACGAACCACAGCAGCCCCAGGTCGTTGCGGAGACGCGAGTCGACGGCGTAGTCGTCGACGAAGTCGCCGAGGTCGTACAGGACCGGCGGCCGGGCGCCGTGGAACACGTGGGCCGAGTGGCCGGCGACCAGGTCGGCCCCCGCGGCCAGGAGATCGGCCGCCGCGCGTCGCACCCACGGCTCGGGCGCCGCGGTCATGTTCGGGCCCCAGTGGGGGGTCACCAGCGCCATGTCGCACGAGACCGACGAGATCACCTCACCGACCCAGGCCGGCGTTGCGCGCCGCAGGTCGGCGTAGGCGATGCCCGGCGACGTCGCGGTCGCCGCGAAGTCTGCCGGATGATCGGCGAGGCCCACCACCGCAACCGTGGTCCCGGCGGCTGCGATCACCGCCGGCCGCCGGGCCGCGTCGCGGTCCCGCCCGGCTCCGGTGGTGGCGATGCCGGCGCCGCCGAGCAGGTCCAGGGTGTCCTCGAGCGCTTCCTCGCCGAAGTCGAGGGCGTGGTTGTTGGCCAGCGTGACGGCGTCGACGCCGAGCGCCACCAGGACCTCGACGGCCTGCGGCGGCGCCCGGAAGAAGAACGGCTTGCGGAGGTCGGGCCAGGGCTCGCCCCGCGCCGAGATGCAGCATTCGAGATTGAGCACGAACAGATCGGCTTCCCGGGCCGCCGCGACCACGTCGGCCGAGAACGGAAACGACCCGGCCGCGATCGCCTCGCCGACCTTGCGCCCCAGCATCGTGTCCCCCGCCAGGGCCAGCCTGATGCCCACGCCGCGAAGCTACCGCACGGGCGCAGTCAGGGACGGGCGGCCTCCCAGCAGGTCACTCCTTCGGGGCCGACGGTTGCCGAGTGAGGGGTGCCGGACGCGAGGTCCAGCCGATCGCCCGGCCCCAGCGTCAAGTCGCCGTCCGGGGTGTGGAACGTGATCGAGCCCGCTACGCACACCAGCACCTTGTGGTGCGGGTGCTCGTGCCGGCCGTAGCGGTACCCGGGAGCGTTCGACCAGGCATGCGCCGCGAGGCCCTCGGCGGCGAAGATCTCCTTCGCGCGCCCGGCGGCGTCGCTCACGTGAGCCGCCGTTTGATCTCGTCCGGGTAGGCGGGGAAGTACCGGCCGATCACCGGTAGGTCGAACCTGGCCAGGATCGACTCCTTGGGCTCCCGTTCGAGCAGGAACTCGAAACTGGCCCGCAGCAGCCCCGCTGCGTCCGCTCCGCCGCCGAGCCGGGCGACGTCGGCCGCCGAGGCCGTCACCACATGAGTCGAGACGCTGCGGTCGTCGGCCACCTCGACCCGATACTCGTCCCCACCGAGGGGCACCACACGGATTTCGGCCATGGGTTGCGACCCTACCCGGCCACGTGGTCGCGCCACGAATGGGCGGGCCGGTAGCCGAGCAGGCGGGTGGCCTTTCCGACCGCGAGCAGCGTTTCGTGCTCCCCGAGCTCGCTGCGGATCCCGACGTCCGGGAAGACCTCGGCCATGAGGTCGCGGCTGGGGCGATTCATCACGGTGTCGGCTGCGGCGACGATGTACGCCTCTGCCCCGGGGACGGCGGTCTCGAGAGCCAGCCGGGTCGCCTGTGCCACGTCGCGGGCGTCGACGTAGCCCCACAGGTTCCACTTGCGGAGGTGGGCGTCTCCCCAGAAGGACGGAAACCGAACGTAGTCGTGCGGCTCCATGATGTTCGAGTAGCGCAACCCTGCGAACGGGACGCCGGTTCTGCGGCTGAACTGGGCCGCCATCACCTCCCCGACCAGTTTCGCGAGCGCGTAGCTCGACTCCGGGTAGGGGGTCTGGCCCTCGTCGATCGGCGCGTAGTCGGGCCGCTCATCGTCGAACGGGAGCCCGAGGATCGTCTCCGACGAGGCCCACACCACCTTCCGCATCCCCAATCCGGTGGCCGCGGAGAAAACGTTGAACGTGCTCAGCGTGTTGTTGGCGAACGTGACGCCCTCGGTCTCCAGGCCCGGGGCCGGGGTGGCGGCGAGATGCACGACGGAGCCGGCGCCCGCCAGCGCCTCGTAGGTCTGACCCAGATCGGCGAGGTCGGCCGCCAGGAACCGGACGCCCCGTTCTGCCGGCGGCACCCGGTCGACGTTGAGGACGTCGTACCCGGCCGCGGCGAGATCCGTCACGACGGCGCGACCGGCCTTGCCGCTGCCGCCGGTCACCACGATGCGCTCCAACTGCTGCCTCCCGGCTCGAAGAGGCGCAATGCTACGGGTGGGGCGCACCGACCTGGGCGACGCGCCCCACCTCGCCTTCCGCTACTTGGAGAGCTGGCCTCGAATGGCGCCCGGCGGGAACTCGGGCGTGTGGACGTTGACGTAGTAGCCGGACGGGTTCTGGCGGATCGCCTTGATCAGCCCGGGATCCACGCCGTCGACGCACCCGCTGCCGGGGGTGAGCGTGACCACCACCGGCCCGAAAGCGTCGGCGGCACCGACGTGGATGTGCGCCGCAAACGGGTCGGCGATGTCCGAGAACGTGACGTCCCAGCACACCTCGCCGAGGCCCTGGTTGAGCGTGACGGTCGCGAAGCCGCTGCCGTCCGGGTCGCCCGGCCCGGGCACCTCGGCGGCGCCGGTCAGCTCGGCGCTCAGCGGGCGGCCGCCGGCCAGCGCCGGCACTGCCGGCAGCAACGCCAGCGCCATCACCACCACATACGTGAGAGCTCTGCGCATTCCCTCTCCCCTTTCTCGAAGGATCCTTCTGCCGTAGTACGGATGAAGCCCGGCCGCCGGTTCTCGGGGAATCCGGCAGACTCGGGTGGACATCTCCGGCACCTGATGCGTGTGACCGGTATGAGAAGGGGATCGCTGGTGGAGGACGAGCGCGCCGAACGCCCGGCCGTCGAGCTGCGGCCGTCGTTCGACGCCTTCTACCTCGCCGAGTTCGCGTCGATGGTGACCCTCGCCTATGCGGTGTCCCGCAGCCGTTCCGTCGCCGAGGGGCTTGCGCAGGAAGCGATGATCCGCGCCCACCCCAACTGGGAGCGAATCTCCGCCTACGACCGGCCGGGCGCCTGGGTGCGCCGGGTCACGTTCAATCTGTCGGTGTCGGCGGTGCGGCGGGCCGCGGCCGAGGCCAGGGCGGTGCTGCGGCTCGGCCGCCGCCTCGACCCGGTCCCGGAGCCGGAGCCCGGCTTCGATGCCGCGGTGTGGGCGGCGATCCACGCGCTTCCGGCCCGGCAGCGGGCGGCGGTGATCCTCTTCTATCTCGAGGACCGGACGGCGGCAGAGGTCGCGGAGGTCCTGGGGTGCAGCCGCTCGGCGGCCACCTCGCACCTCCACAAGGCCCGGCGCGCCCTCGCCGACGCCCTCGGCCCCGACTACCGGAAGGATGGGCGATGAAACCCGAAGACCGCCTGCCCGAGAGCGAGATCCGGGCCGCGCTCGAGCGCCAGCGGCGGCGGATCGCCTCCCACGTCGATGCCCGCGCCGGGCTCGACCACGCCAAGGAGACCCACACGATGAGACGTGCTCTCGTCCCCGCACTCGCCACCGCCGCCGTGCTGGTCGCCATCGTCGGCGGCGTGGCCCTGCTCGACCCCTTCGGCGACGACCCGCCGGCGGCCGGACCCGGTACCACCGTCACGACGCCGGCACCGCCGCCTGGCGAGTCCACGACCACCACGACGACGACCGGCACCTCGACTACGGCGGCCTCCACGTCGACATCGACCACGACCGGGCCCGGCACCACCACTGCGCCGAGCACGCCGCCCGCTGCCGCGGGGGCCGTGTTCACCGTGACGCGAGTTGCGTCGAACGACGTGCTCAACGTACGCGCCGAGCCCAGCGCCGATGCCGCGATCGTGGGCACGCTGCCACCCGGAGCCGAGGTGCCCACCACCGGGCTGGCCGTCCCGGACCTGCCGGCGGCCGGATGGTGGGAGGTGGAGTTGGAAGGAGGCGAACGCGGATGGGTCAACCGCCGTTTCGTCGGCTTCGGCCCCGGAACGGCGGTCGATGCCCTCGACTGCGCGTCACCCGACGAGAACCCGATCGACCTCGGCGGCGAGCCCTCGGCGGCGGACCACGTGCTCGGCCTCGACT
>CAYGCW010000161.1:0-6726 GCA_964348465.1 uncultured Acidimicrobiia bacterium
CACCGGGAGGGAGGCGTCTGGCTCGTGTGGATCACCGACCTCCCTCCGCAAGAGGACGGAGAGTTCTTCTACGGCTTCGTCTACGAAGTACGGTTCCGAGCGTGACCGGCCGCGCAACCGAGGACCGGGCCCTCATCGAGCGCTACCTCGACGGTGACGTCGGTGCGTTCGACGAGCTCATGCGCGCCCACGAGGACCGGGTGTTCGCCGTGTGCCTGCGCATGTTGCGTGACCGCGAGGCCGCCCTCGACGCCACGCAAGAGACGTTCGTGTCGGTCTTCCGCAAAGTCGACCGCTTCTCGGGCCGCTCGGCATTCTCGACGTGGTTGTACCGGGTGGCGGTGAACACGTGTTACGACGCCCTCCGCCGCGATCGGCGCCGGCCCACCGTGCCGCTGCCCGAGCACGCAGAACCACCCGACGCCGCGGCCGCCGACGAGATCGACGCCGCCGGGCTCCGGCCCGACATCGAGAAAGCCCTCGCCGCCCTACCCACCGAGTTCCGCTCCGCAGTGGTGCTGGCCGATCTCGAAGGGCTCTCTCTCCAGGACGTCGCCGAGGTTCTCGGCGTGCCGGTAGGGACTGTGAAGTCGCGCATCTTCCGCGGCCGCCGCCAACTCGCCGAGGCGCTCGGGAACCTTTCAAGCCCTCCCGGGCATCGTAAGGAAGAGCACCGATGACCAGCTTCGATCCCGATCTCATCGCCGCCCTGGCCGAAGGACGCCTCTCCCCCGCGGAGGCTGCCGCCGCCGAGGCGCGCATCATGGTCGACCCGGCCGCGCGTGCCGACCTGGAGGCGCAGCGGCTGGCGCTGGCCGCTCTGCACGAGGCGCCGGAGCCCCGGCTCGACGACATGGAACGCGCCCGGCTCCGGCGTGCCGTGGCGGCCGAGCTCGACATCATTCGCCCGGAGCGGCAGGCTCCGGCTCGCCGCCGGTTCGCCAACGTGCCGTGGCTGGGAGTGGCCGCGGCGGCGGCGGCCGTGGTTCTCGTGATCGCCGCCGCACCGCTGCTCAGCTTGCTCAACACGTCGGATGGCGCCGACCAGTTCGACGCCGCGGCCACGATCACCTCGGCCTCACCGGCCGCCGCCGAGGCCGAGGCCGTCGCGGAGGCCCCAGCCGCAACCGAGGCCCCACAGGAGGAGGTGATCGCCGCGGCACCTGCCACCACCGCCGCCAGCGAGACGACCACCGCCGCGACCGGTGGCGGCGATTTCGAGGCCGCAACCGATCCTCGCCTCGGCGCCCTCGCCGCTCTCCCCGACCTGGGGACCATCGACCCACTTTCCTTCGCCGACGACATGCGCGCCCGGATCGCCGTGGAGCAGCCGCCCGAGCTGGTATTGGGCGCCGACGACACCGACGACGGCGAACTCCTCCGCGGGCCCCTCGCCTGCGCCGAGCGCCTCCTCGATCTCAGGCCGGGGACGGCGAGCGTGATCGCGCTCGGGCTCGGCACGCTCGACGGCACTCCCGTCGAGGCCTACGCGGTCGAGTCCGGCGATCCGCCGGCCACCGAGATCCTGGCCCTCGAATCCGCCACCTGCGAGATCGCGTTGCCGGTGGAGTAGGGGAGCAACCCTGCGGGGCTACCTCTCCCCAACCGACTAACCTCGGCGCCGCCGTGGATGACTTCCCGACCCGCATCGCCGATCTGCTCGAGTCCGTCGCCGCCCGCGTGCGGGCCATGACCGTCGACCGGATCGCCAAGGCCGTGCGCTGGCTGGCGGCGGCGCCGCTGTTGCTGGTACTGGGCGTCGTCGGGTTGATCTTCCTGCTGATCGGCCTGGCGCGCATCGCCGGCGAACTGGTTGGCGTGCGCCTCGCCTACGCCATCCTCGGGGGATTATTGCTGGCCGCCGCCGTGTTCCTGTGGAGCAAGCGCAACCCCAAGAGCGAGGAAGAGGCATGACCGAACGCGCCCGCGTCTTGATCATCGGCTCCGGCCCTGCCGGCCTGACCGCCGCCATCTACACCGCCCGCGCCGACCTCTCTCCGCTGCTGATCGAGGGGTCGCAGGCCGGTGGCCAGCTGATGCTCACGACCGACGTGGAGAACTACCCGGGGTTTCCGGACGGCATTCTCGGTCCCGAACTCATGGACCGGTTCCGCAAGCAAGCGGAGCGATTCGGCACGGAGATGATCACCGCCGACGTGAACAAGGTGGACTTCTCGACCCAGCCCTTCCGGGCGTGGGTCGGCGCCGACGAGTACGCAGCCGACGCAGTGATCATCTCCACCGGCGCCTCGGCCCGCTGGCTCGGCGTCCCCGGCGAGGACCGGCTGCGCGGCTACGGCGTCTCGTCGTGCGCCACCTGCGACGGGTTCTTCTTCAGGGACAAGGATCTGGTCGTGGTCGGAGGCGGCGACTCGGCGATGGAGGAGGCCACGTTCCTCACGAAGTTCGCCAAAAAGGTCGCCATCGTCCATCGACGCGACGAGTTCCGGGCGTCGAAGATCATGGCCAAGCGGGCACTGTCGAATCCCAAGATCGACGTCGTGTGGGACACCGTCGTCGACGAGGTCCTGGGCGACGAGACCGTCACCGGCGTCACGCTGCGCAACGTCAAGACGGGCGAGGTCTCCGAATACCCCACCGACGGGATGTTCGTCGCGATCGGGCACGACCCCAACACGGAGCTGTTCGCCGGCCAGATCGAGCTCGATGCGGCGGGCTACATCGTCGTCGACGGCTTCACCCGCACGTCGGTGCCGGGCGTGTTCGCCGCCGGAGACGTGGTCGACCACGTCTATCGCCAGGCGATCACCGGGGCAGGCAGCGGATGCCAGGCCGCGATGGACGCCGAGCGGTGGCTGGAGGCCCAGCACGACCAGGAATGACGACGAGGCGCTGCCCGTTGTCCCGGGTAGGCACCGCAATCCCCAACAGGAGGTGAGGCCCGCGGGCCGCGACACCATGCCAGACAACATCACGACCATCACCGACGCGAACTTCACCGACGTCGTCAGCTCCGGCACCCCGACACTCGTCGACTTCTGGGCCGAGTGGTGCGGACCTTGCCGGATGATCGCCCCCACGCTCGAGCAGATCGCCGCCGACTACGCAGACCGGATCACCGTCGGCAAGCTGAACGTCGACGAGAACCCCAACTCGGCGATGGAGAACGACGTCATGAGCATCCCCACGCTGATCGTCTTCCAGGACGGCATCGAGAAGAAGCGCATCGTCGGGGCCCGCTCCAAGGCAGCGCTGCTCGACGACCTCCACGAGTTCGTCGGCTGAGCCGCCGCGCTGCGCCCTACATCTGCGACCATTGAGCCATGCGGCTCTATCGGAAGGGCGATTCAGGAGAGCCGGTCCGGGACATCCAGGGCCGGCTCGGCGCGTCGGGCTTCTCGTGCGCGCCTGACCCGGCCGGTGAGTTCGGCGGGGGGACCCGGGCGGCCGTGGTCGCCTTTCAGAGGTCTCGCGGCCTGACGGCCGATGGCACCGTCGGTCCGGAGACCTGGAGGGTGTTGGTCGAGTCCGGCTACCGCCTCGGCGACCGCTTGCTCTACCACCGGTTGCCGATGCTGCGCGGCGACGACGTCGCCGAACTGCAGCGGCGCCTGAACGCGCTCGGGTTCGACGCCGGGAAGGTCGACGGCATCTTCGGGCCCGACACCCTCGATGCGCTTCTCGACTTCCAGTCGAATCGTGGTATGGCAGAAGATGGAATTTCGGGGACGGAGGTGGCCGACGAGCTCGATCTCGTGGAGCGGTGGACCCACAAGGAGGGCCGGGAGGGCGTCCGGGAGCGGCAATGGCTCCGCAATCTCCCTCCCACGGTAGGCGGGCAGCGAATCATGGTGGACGCCTACAACCGCACCGAGAAGGAGGACTCCGCCGCCTGGGAGGCCGCTACCGCCGCCGCCGTGCTGCTGCAGCAGCTCGGCGCCCACCCGCTGATGTCCCGGAGCGTCGACACCCGGCCGCCGGAGCGGGTGCGGGCGCAGCGAGCCAACCGGCTGGGCGTGGACCTCGTCGTGTCGTTCAGCCTCGCCGCGGACGAGCCCCCCGCCGTGCACTTCTTCGCCTCCCGGCACAGCCGCAGCGAGGCCGGCGAGGAGCTGGCGCGGCGGATCGGTGAGCACCTCGGCCTGAGTGCGGACGGCCGGGCCGTCCCGATGCTCAAGGAGACCCGCTGTCCGGCGGTGGTGGTGGCCGCCGGCCACCTCGACGGCCGGCTCGGCAGGGAGGCGGCGCGCGCCGTCGCGGACTTCTACGCGAGCCGACCCGACTGACGCCTCAGGCGTCGAAGAGCGTGTGGTAGATCCGCTGCAGGTCGTCGATGCTCTTGAAGCGGACCACCAGCTTGCCGCGCCGCTTGCCCACGTCGATCCGCACCGGCGCCCCGAGGCGCTCGCCGAGGCGCTCCTCCAGCTCGATGATCTCTGCCGGCCGTGGTTGCGACCCGCGCGGCGCCGCGGTCTGGGTGCCGCCCTCTTGACGGGCGCGCACGGCCTCCTCGACCTGACGCACCGACCAGCCTTCGGCGGCCGCGCGCCGGCCGACATGTACGGCGTACGCTTCGTCGTCGAGACCCAGCAACGCCCGCGCGTGACCGGCGGTCAGCTCGCCCCGCTCCAGCATTCCCTGCACCGCGGGGGGGAGCTGGAGGAGCCGGAGGGTGTTGGTGATCGCAACCCGGCTCTTGCCCACGCGGGTCCCCACCTGCTCGTGGGTGAGCCCGAACTCACCTAGCAATTCCTGGTAGGCGGCTGCCTCCTCCAGCGGCGAGAGGTCCTCGCGCTGGACGTTCTCGATGAGCGCTTCGGCGAGGCTGTCGGCCTCGTCGGGCTCGCGCACCACCGCCGGGATGTCCGCCAGCCCCGCCATGCCGGCCGCTCGCCAGCGCCGCTCCCCCGCCACCAGCACGTAGTCGTCGCCGTCGGCGGCCGCCTTGACGATGACCGGCTGCAGCACGCCGACCTCGCGGATCGAGGCGGCCAGCGACTCGAGCGCCTCGGAGTCGAACCGGGTGCGCGGCTGGTGAGGGTTGGGCGTGATCCGGTCCAGCGGGATGGTCGTGAACCCCTTGGTCGGCCTCTGCACGGGAATGAGCGACTCGAGGCCGCGTCCCAGGCCCGTCTTACGTGCGGCCATGGCGCCTCCTGAACTCCCGCCCCAGCTCCCGGTATGCGATCGCCCCCCTGCTCATGGGGTCGAACGCCTCGATCGGCTCGCCGTATGACGGCGCCTCCGACAGCCGCACGGTGCGCGGGATCACGGTGCGGTATGCGACATCGCCGAAGTGCTCTCGCACCTGGGCGACCACGTCGGCCGACAGCGTCGTCCGGCCATCGAACATGGTGAGGATAACTCCTTCGACTTTCAGTTGAGGGTTAAGGTTTTGTTGCACGAGATTGACGTTGCGCATCAACTGGCCGACACCTTCCAGCGCGTAGTACTCGCACTGGATCGGAATCAGCACCTCTTGAGCGGCGGCCAGGGCGTTCACCGTCAGGAGTCCCAGCGAAGGCGGGCAGTCCATCAAGACGATGTCGAACTCCCCCTGGATTCCTTTCAGGGCGTTGGCGAGGCGTCCCTCCCGAGAGAACATCGACACCAGCTCGATCTCGGCGCCGGCGAGCTCGATGCTGGACGGAACCACGAACAGGTCGAGCACGCTCGTCGGCTCGATCACGTCCTCGATGTCGAGGTCGTCGACCAGCACGCCGTAGATCGAACCGGCGAGGGCGTTGCGGTCGACGCCGAGGCCGGAGGTGGCGTTGGCCTGCGGGTCGACGTCGACGATCAGCACTCGTTCACCCTGGAACGCCAGCGCGGCGCCCAGGTTGATGGTCGTGGTCGACTTGCCGACGCCGCCCTTCTGGTTGGCGACGGCCACGAAGATGGTGCGACTCCCCGCCGGGTCGTGCATGCTCACGGTCGTCGCATGATAAGCAGCCATGCCGGGCCGTCAAGGATCTCTGCCGGCACCTCGGTGAGTTCGGGCTCCAAACCCATGGCGGCCGCGATCGCTTCCAAATCGGGTGTCTGGGGTGGCGGCGCGGCCTGACGGCTCAAGCCGAGAACGGAGGTCCCCCCGGCGCCGAGCAACCTACTGGAGAGGCCGACCGCCTCGGCAGCCTTGACGGCGCCGCGAAAGGTCAGCGACTCCCACTCGTCGGCGACGCTGAAGATGTCGGCGTGCTCGACGAGCACGTGCTCGAGCGCCAGGATCCGCACCACCCGGCTGAGAAGCCGGATACGCCGACCGCCCCGATCGAGCACCCTCACGTAGCACTCGGGCCACAGTACCGCCAGAGGGATGCCCGGCAAGCCCACTCCGCTGCCTACGTCGAGCAATTCCTGCGGGGGCGGGCGTTCCTTCCACGCCACCGCGAACGTCAAGGAGTCAGCGATGTGGCGTTTCCACAGGCGCCCGCCCTCGCGCGGACCCAACCCGCCCGCCGGAATGGCTTCGGTGCGCAGCCACCCTGCATACGCCTCGAGGCGTTCCTCCTGTTCGGGTGCCAGGGGTCGCCCCGCCCACTCGGCGGCGCGGCGGGCAAACTCGATTCCGTCGGCCATGAGGCCGGACTGTAGCGAGATGTTTCACGGGAAACATCGAGGGTAAAGCGAATCTGGCCCGTCCGCCCCCGGGCACCGTACCGGGCCGGCCCGGGGCTACTCCTCCGAGTCGTCCGCTTCGTCGCTCCCGTCGTCGTCCCCGTTCTCGTCGGGCGAGTCGGGCGAGTCGGGCGAGTCGGGCGAGTC
>CAYGCW010000162.1:0-6717 GCA_964348465.1 uncultured Acidimicrobiia bacterium
CTTCTTGTGGGTCTCCTTCACGACAGAGCCTTTCGCGGTGCGGAGAGCTGTTGATCCTACCCCACCCGGGGTGGGGTACGCCAGTATACACGACCGGAACGTGGACGGCCCGCCGAGCCGGCACCGTGACCTCGATTTCCCGGCGCGGCTGCCCGGCGACGGGCAGTGCCGTTCGGCGGCGATAGCCTGGGGCGAGCCCATGGACATCCGCCCGGACATCGTCGCCGCCATCGGCAACACCCCCCTCGTGCGGCTCGGGCGCCTGCACCCGCCCGGGAACCTCGTCGCCAAGATCGAGTACATGAACCCGGGCGGCTCCGTGAAGGACCGCATCGGGCTGGGCATGATCGAACGCGCCGAGCGGCTCGGGCTGCTGCAGCCGGGAGGCGTGATCGTCGAGCCGACCAGCGGCAACACCGGCGTCGGGCTCGCCCTCGTAGCCGCGCTCAAGGGCTACCGGCTGATCGCAGTGATGGCGGACAAGCAGTCGAAGGAGAAGCAGGACCTGCTGCGAGCCTACGGCGCCGAGGTGGTGCTGTGCCCCACCGACGTCCCACCCGATCACCCGGACTCCTACTACTCGGTGGCTGAGCGCCTCACCAGGGAGACCCCCGGCGCCTACCGGCCCGATCAGTACTCGAATCCGGCCAACCCGGAGGCCCACGAGCTGACCACCGGTCCGGAGATCTGGGAGCAGACCGACGGGGAGGTCAAGGTGCTGGTCGTCGGGGTCGGCACCGGCGGCACCATCACCGGGACGGGCAGATACCTCAAGAAGCAGAACCCGGACATCACCGTCGTCGGCGTCGATCCCGAGGGATCGATCTACACAGCGGCGTCCCCAGAGGACGTCACCACCTACCTCATCGAGGGGGTCGGCGAGGACTTCTGGCCGGAGACGTTCGATCCGGACGTCGTCGACCAGTACGAGAAGGTCGGCGACCGGGAGGCGTTCTCGATGACCCGCCGCCTCGCCGACGTCGAGGGGCTGCTGGTGGGCGGGTCCTGCGGCATGGCCGTGGCCGGGGCATTGCGGGTCGCCGAGGCCCGGCCCGACGACCTCGTCGTGGTCATACTCCCCGACAGCGGCCGCAACTACCTGTCCAAGATCTTCGACGACGACTGGATGCGCGCCCAGGGCTTCCTGTAGACCGGCCCTCGGTCCGTCAGGGGGCGGGTGGTCCCCTCACACCTCCTCCAATGCCCGGGCGAGGTCGGCGATGAGGTCATCGGCATGCTCGAGGCCCACCGAAAGGCGTACCAGGCCGTCGGTGATGCCGACCCGGTTGCGCTCGGCTTCGTCGACGTCGGCGTGGGTCATCGTGACCGGGTGGGTGACGAGCGACTCGACCGCGCCCAGGTTCTCCGCGAGGGTCCACAGCCGCACGGCATCCATGAGGCGCTTGCCTGCCTCCACGCCCCCGCCCACCTCGAACCACACCATGGCGCCGAAGCCCGACGCCTGTCGCTTGGCGAGGTCGTGCTGCGGGAACGACTCCAGGCCCGGGTAGGCGACGCGCTCCACCTTCGGATGCGATTCCAGGAATCGCGCGACCGCCATGGCGTTGTCGGACTGGCGCTCCATCCGCACGCTGAGCGTCTTGATGCCCTGCATGGTCAGCCACGCCACCAGCGGCGACATGATGGTGCCGGTGGCGTTGTGCACGAACGCCACCTGTTCGGCGAGCTCGGCGGTGCGGCTGACGACCGCGCCGCCCACGGTGGCGTTGTGGCCGTCGAGGTACTTCGTCGTGGAATGGACGACCAGGTCGGCGCCCAGCTCCAGGGGCCGCTGGAAATACGGGGTGAGGAACGTGTTGTCGACCGCATGGGGTACCCCGGCCTCGCGAGCGACCTCGGAGACCGCGCCGATGTCGGTGAGCTTGAGCGTGGGGTTGGCAGGCGTCTCGGTCAGGATCAGCGCCGTCTCCGGCCGCAATGCGGCGCGCACCGCGTCCGGATCGGACGTGTCGGCGAACGTGAAGTCCACGCCGAACCGTGAGAAGACCTTCGTACACACCCGGTATGTCCCCCCGTAGGCGACGTCCGAGACGACGGCGTGGGCTCCGGTCCCGAGGAACGCCGTCAGCACGCCGGTGATTGCCGCCATCCCGGTGGAGAAACACGATGACGCGGCTCCGCCCTCGAGTGTCGTCAGTTTGTCGGCGAGCGCCTGCACGGTCGGGTTGGCCGAGCGCGAGTACGAGTAGCCGGTCTCCAGGTAGCGGTCCACCGACGGCTGGGCGAAGGTCGTCGACTGGTGGATCGGCGTGAGCACGGCGCCGGTCACCGGATCGGGCGTCACCCCGGCGTGGACCTGCTCGGTCTCGAAGCGCATCGGGTCTCCTCGGTGGGGGGCGGTGAAGGGTACCGGGGACGTCAGCCGGTCAGGCGGGCTCGGGCTCGACCACCCGGGGCGGGCGGACCAAGTAGATGAGCGGTACCGACGCCACCGTGACGATCCCCTTGAACACGACGTTCACCCAGAAGATCTCCCACACGTCGGCCGCAGGGGCGACCCCGAGGAACGCGATCGTCACGAAGATCGCAGAGTCGATCGGGATGGCGACGCCGTTCGACGAGAGCACCCGGCCCCACTGGCGGCTCGCCCCGAAGCGCGCCACCCAGGCGCGATAGACCTCGGTGTCGATGAGCTCGGCGACGACCTCCGCCGCCACCGACGCGAACACGATCCGCCACACGGGAGCCAACACCGCCCCGAAGAGCTCCGTCTGCGGACCGACGTCGGGTATCGCCGGCAGCTCGGCCACCAGCCAGAACAAGCCGGCCATCGCCAGGTTCACCGCGGCGGCGACTGCGATCATCGTCCGTGCCACCCGCACTCCGGCCGCCTTGTGGATGAGATCGCGCAGCGTGAACGTCACCGGGTAGACCAGCGTGCCGGCGTCGACGCTCCACCCCGCCACCTCGGTGAGCTTGAGGCTCGTGATGTCGGCGAGCATCTGAGCGGCGAGGTACAGGGACGCCAGGATCGCCAGGATGGTGGCAGCGTGCGCGCCTGGGCGGGAGGTCTCCACGGGCGGCCACGTTACCGCCGGCGCCGGCTTCGCCGTCTCAGCCCAAGCGGCGCGTCACCTTGTCGAACGTCGCCCGCGAGTGCGCGCCGGTCAGGACGATCCCGGCACCGAAGTGCCACCCGGGCACGGCTCCGATCCCCAACTCGTGGGCCCTGGCCATCGAGTCCGCGATCACGTCGACGTGCCGGGCTGCCTCGCTCGCGGCATCCCTGCCGATACCGACGCGGGTCGCGACGTTCTCCAGCACACAAGGGTCGCCGAGGTCCCTGTCCTCCACCCAATAGGCGGTGTAGAGGCCCCGGTGCAAGCGGGGCCAGCGGGGATCGTCGCGGAGACCGGCCGACAAGGCGAGCGCCGCCCTGCTGTTGGACATCGACGTCCGCGGCCTGATCTCGAGACCTGCGGCGAGAAGCTCGTCGGCGAGGAGGCTGCGAGCCAGGGCCCCCGGCGCCAGCGAGACGCCGCCGGGTGGTGTCCCCGGGTGCAGCTCGTAGGGGTGCCAGGTGACGGCCATGCCCCATTCGCCCGCCAGGAAGTCGACCCGGTCGAGGGCGAGATAGCACCACGGGCACACATAGTCGGCCCACATCTCGACGCCGGCGACCCTGCCGTCGTTCTCGCTCGGACCGTCACGGTGCATGGCGCCCCCGTCGTTTGCGTGCTCCTCAGCCGGAGCCCGGGCGGCCCCGGGCCCCGTACACTGCCGCCGGTCCCGCCAGCGGAGGGTCCGCATGATGATCGACGTGGCGAAGGCGCGCCGGGAGACCCCAGGCTGCGAGCACGTCCTGCACTTCAACAACGCCGGAGCGGCGCTCATGCCGCAGCCGGTGATCGACACGGTGCGCGATCACCTCGACCTCGAAGCCCGCATCGGCGGGTACGAGGCGGCCGCTGCAGCCGAAGATCGCATCGAGGCCGTCTATGACTCGATCGGTTCGCTGCTCGGATGCGATCCGGACGAGGTGGCGGTCGTCGACAGCGCCACCCGTGCCTGGGACATGGCCTTCTACTCGCTGCGGATCGGCGCCGGCGACCGCATCCTCACCTCAGTGGCGGAGTACGCCAGCAACTACCTCGCGTTCCTCCAGGTGGCAGAGCGAACCGGGGCAGTCGTCGAGGCCGTTCCCAACGACGAGCACGGCCGGCTCTCGGTAGCGGCGCTCGAGCGCATGATCGACGAGCGGACCCGGCTTGTCGCCGTGAGCCACGTCCCGACCAACGGCGGCCTCGTGCAACCGGCGGCCGAGATCGGCGCGGTCACGGGCGCCGCCGGGGTCCCCTTCCTGCTGGACGCCTGCCAGTCGGTGGGGCACATGCCCGTCGACGTGCGACTGATCGGGTGCGACATGCTTTCGGCGACCAGCCGCAAGTACCTCCGCGGCCCGCGCGGGCAGGGGTTCCTGTTCGTGCGGCGCGACGTGCTCGAAGGGCTGGAGCCGCCGATGATCGACCTGCACGCGGCGACGTGGACGTCGCCCACCTCCTACCGCCTCCGTGCCGACGCCCGCCGTTTCGAGAGCTGGGAGGCAAACGTCGCCGCCAAGCTGGGGCTCGGCGCGGCGGTCGACTACGCCCGCCGCTGGGGCCCGGCGGCGATCTACCACTGGGTGACGGCGCTCGCTGCGTTGCTCAGAGAGCGCCTCGCGGAGGTGCCCGGCATCACCGTGCACGATGCGGGCGCCGAGCGCTGCGGGATCGTCACGTTCTCGTCGAACGCAATGCCTGCCTCCGAGATCCGCGACCGGCTCCGGGAGGAGGCCATCAACGTCGAGGTGTCGTCGCCTGCCTCGACCCTGCTCGACGCCACCCGGCGCCGGCTCCCGCCGCTGGTGCGGGCCTCGGTCCATTACTACAACACCGAGTGGGAGGTCGATCGGTTCCGCGATGCGCTGGTGAAGCTGCTCGAGGGAGCCGCGCCTCAACCGCGGTAGAAGTCGGGGAAGGCGATGATCAGCGTCGTCACCGGCACCAGCACCGAAGCCGCCAGCAGCGTCCACGCCGCCGCAGCCCTCCCGTCCCGGAGGCTGCTCGCTCGGAGCGGGTCGGCGTCGGCGGCGACGGCGACGGTGGCTTTCCACAGCCCGGCGGCTGCGACGAGCGCCAGCACGATCACATACCCGAACCCTGCGGTGGTCAGCGGGTCGGCGGCCCCACCCAACTCGAACGCCGTCTCGACCACCGCCAGCGCCACCAGCGAGCCGTTCCACACGGCGTGGACGGCGACTCCGGCGAGGTAGCCCCGCAGCAACCCGAAGCGGCGCCCGGCCCTGGCGTCCCACCAGCCGAGCACGACCAACCCCGACGCCAGCGGATGGACGGCTGCCCCCAGGCTGCGCTCCAGGGCGATCTCGGGCCAGGCACCGCCGAACACCGAGCCGAGGCCGGCGTACAGCAGGTTCTCCACGATCGCGAACCCGACCCCGGCCGCTACTCCGGCGGCGAAGGCGGCGCGCCGGCCGTCCGGGACGGCGAGGCGGGCGCCGAGGCCCTTGGCGGCCTCCTCCGTCAGGGGAGCGACGACGACCGCACTCACCAGGAGCGCCAGCACCCACGGGGACGAGAGAGCGTCGATCAGCCGGGGATCGACCTGGAGGGTGTCGGCGAGGCGGGTGGCGGCGTCTGCGAACCCGAGTACGAACGCGTACGTGAACGCGCCCACCGCGGCGTGAGTGGCCAGCGTCACGACCGGTCCGATGGTGGCGCCGCCGAGCAGGGCCGGCAGGCGGAGGCGCTCGCCGAGGCGGGCGTGGACGGCCAGCCCTGCGGCTGCCGGCCCTCCCGCCGCCGCCACCAGCAAGAGCACGGGGAAGCGGTCCGGTCCGACGGCGATGCCGGTGAGGGCGGCCAACACCGCGGCTGCGGCGGCGAGGGCGGCGGCGCGATATCCGGCACTCATTCCCAGCCTCCCATGATCTCGTCGAGGCGGCGCATCCCGGCAGCAACCCGGGCGCGGCCCTGCTCCAGGTAGGTGGCCGTGAGGATCAGGATGGTTCCGATGGCGGCCACCGTCGCCCACAGGGCGATGCCGCGGAACTGCGGGATCACGCCGGCGAGCGGCACGGCCACCATGAGCAGTGCTGCGATCACGGCGGCGCCCGCGCCGAAGTAGCAGCGGCGTTTCACGCGGGTCGCGATTCCGTAGCCGGCCAGCCCCGCGCCGAGCAGGATGGCCGCGAGCCCGTACTCGGGCCCGGCGCTCACCGACTGGGTCAGGGAGGCGGCCACCAGCAGCGCCATGCCGGCGAGGTCGGCGGTGACTACCTCCGTCGGCGCCGGCCGGCGTCCGGTCCGCCTGCGGTCCCAGCGCGCGACATCGACGGTGGCGAGGATCGTGAGCCCAATGGGGATCGTGTACCAGTTGGGCTCTCCGCCCAGGCTGTCGGCGGCCAGGACCAGCCAGGCCCCGAGCAGCGTCGGCAGGCCGCCGTAGAAGAAGACTGCGGTGCGGGTGACGACCCCGGCGGAGAGAGCCTGGGCGCCGGTGGCGGCCAAGGCCAGGCTCAGCAGCGAACCGTCGGGGAGGGCGGTCAGTCCCGCCGCCACGCCGGCGGCGTTGGCAGCGAGGGCCGCCAGGGCGGCGGGACCGGACCAGGGTCCGGCAGGCCGGTGCGCCCAGAGCAGCAGGCCGGCGGCCGTCAGCGCCATGGCAACGGGAATCGCCACCGCCACGACCGTCGCG
>CAYGCW010000163.1:0-4465 GCA_964348465.1 uncultured Acidimicrobiia bacterium
GCGGCCGCCGAGCTTCAGGAAGGACCGCTCCCGCCGTTGGGAGACGGGGGGGTGACCGCACTCGCGGCCGGGGACCGCATGTGTGCGTTCCACGAGGACCAGGTGATCGCCGAAGACGTCGGCGACACCTTTGGACTGGAGCCCTACGTCCCGCCGGAGGAAGACCGGGAGCGGACGGAAGCGCTGGGCACGCTGGAGGAACTGGGGGTGCAGATCCTCCTCACCGAGGACCCGACCGCCGAGGCCGCCCGCATCCGCGGGGAAGGGTCCGAGGCATCCCCGCACTACATCCTCGCTCCCACGCCGAGCTGGAAGTTCGGCCCGAGCGGACCGGCGGCGCCGGCCAACCGGTCGATCCTGGACACGCCGCAGGACCTGTTGCCGGGCGACGGCAGCGTGACCGTCATCGACACCGGGATCCCCCGTGACGACTCGGGCGTCGTCGACTACGCCCGCATCATCGCCAACGCCGGCTCCGGGAACGAGCTGGAGCCGCTCTCCCTGGACGCCGACTCCATCGGACACGGGATCTTCATCGCCGGGATCGTCAAGGACGTGGCCCCCGGCCTGTCGGTGACCCTGTGGCGGGCCGAGTTCACCGGCGACCACGTCGCGGACGAATGGAGCGCCGCCGAGGCCATCCGCCGAGCGGCCGCTGAGCTCGGCGAGCTGGGAGTGGTCAACCTCTCGCTCGGCACCTACGCCTGCCGCACCGAGCAGGTGCCGCTGGTTCTGGGCAGAGCCCTCCAGAACGCGCTCGACTCCAACATCGCCACCGCCATCGTGGCCGCCGCCGGCAACGACGGTCACGGCCCCGGCGACCCACCCATGTACCCGGCCGCGTTCGGTTTCGTCCGCAGCGTCGGAGCGGCGTTCGGCAGCCTGGAGATCGGTGAGTGGGTTCCCGCCGACTCGGCGCTCGGCCCTCCGAACGACTTCTCGAACCACGCCGCGACCTGGGCGCCGGGGGTGGGCATCGTCAGCTACTACCCGGCCAACCAGAACTCCCGTGGCCTCATCGACACCGGCGCCGCCGTCTGGTCGGGCACGTCGTTCGCCGCCCCCCACTACGCCGCCTGCGTGGCCGTCGGGCTGTGTCCGCCCTGACCGTGGACCAGAGTCCGCGCGGGCTCGGCGGCTCCCCGGCCGCCACTGATCTGCTCGAGCTGGCAGAGAGCGATCCCCACGCGGCGATCGCCGAAGCCGAGAAGCTGCTCCGGGTCTCCGACCTGACCGCGGCGGGCCGCGCCGGCGCCTTGCGGGCGGTCGGCCTGGCGCAGCGCACGCTCGGCGACGCCCCCCGGTCGGTGGCGGCCCTCGAGGAGGCGGCGCGCGCCGCCGAGGAGGCCGGAAAACAGCAGCTTCTCGGGGAGGTCGAACTGAGCCTCGCCGCATCGGTCGCGTTCGCGGGAGACCTGACGCGGGCCTTCGCGCTGCTGGACGAGGCCGCAGAGCGCCTCGACGACCGGGGCAGGGCGCACGTCGCCGTCCAGCGAGCCGGGCTCACGGCGCGTACCGGCGACTTCGCCGGCTGCCTGCCGATGTACGCGGCCGCCGAGCCGGTGCTCGAACGCCTCGACGACGTTCGCTGGCTCGCCATGCTGAGCGCCAACCGGGGCCTGGTGCACGTGTACCTGGGCCGGTTCGATGCCGCCCGCAACGACCTGCAGCGCGCCCGTGACCTCTACGCGCAGATGGGCCGCGCCTCGTCGAGCGCCGAGATGGTGCACAACCTGGCGTTCCTCGCCATGCGCCAGGGGGACATCCCGGCGGCGCTCGCCGAGCTGGACGAGGCCGAGCAGCGGTTCCGCTCGCTCGGGTTGAACGTCCCCGTCGTGCTGCTCGACCGGGCGGAGGCCCTGCTGCTGGCGGGCCTGTCGAGCGACGCCCGGGATCTCGCCTGGGCTGCCAGCGAGCGCCTGGCCGAGTCCCGGCTCGAGATCGAGCGAAGCGAGGCGCTGCTCATCCACTCGCAGGCCGCGCTCGCCGCCAACGACTACGAGGCGGCGACCGGCTCGGCGACCGACGCGTGCCGCCTCATGGCCAACCAGGGACGGAAGGGGTGGGAGCTCAGGGCCCGGTACCTCACGGCGGCTGCGCAGGTGGCGGCCGGCGCCGTCGTCGACACGGCCGACCTGGCCGCGCTGGCGTCGGAACTGGATGCCACCGGACAGCTGTACGCCGCATTCCACACGCGGCTGCTGGCGGGCCGATCCGCCCTGGCGGCGGGCGACCTCGGCGCGGCCGAGCGCGAGCTGACCCGGGCCGGTGCCGTGCCCGCCTTTGCGCCGGTCGACGTGCGCGTCCAGGCCTGGCTCGCCAAGGCGCTCCTGCGCCGCAGCCAGGGAGACACCAGGTCTGCGGCTGCGGCGGTCGGCGCCGGAGTCCGGCTGCTCGAGTCGTACCGGGCGATGTTCGGCGCAACGGAATCGCGTGTCACCGTCGCCGTCCACGCGGCCGAGCTGTTCGAGCTCGGGCTGGTGATGGCGGCCGAGTCGGGGCGGCCGCGCCGGTTGCTGGCATGGATCGAACGGTCGCGCAGCGGCTCGCTGCGAGCCGTTCGCCCGCGCCCCCCCGAAGACGACCGGCTGGCCAGGGCACTCGCCGACCTGCGAGCAGCCCAGGTGGAGGCCAGGGATGCCGAGGTGGAGGGAGCGTTCTCCCTGGAGATGTGGCGCGACCAGGCCCGCCTCGAGCGAGAGGTGCGCCGGCTGTCACTTCGACAGCGCGGCCGGGACGGGCCACCGGCCCGGCCCCCCAGCCTCGCGGCGATCCAGGATCAGCTCGGCGATCGCACGATGGTGGTCTACGCCGAGATCGCCGGCCAGTTCTCGGCGTTGCGTATCCGGCCCCGCTCGATACGGAAGTTCGAGCTGGGCCCAGCGGACCTGATCTCGTCACAGGCCGATCGGATCCGGCGGGCCCAGCGCTCCCTGGCGCGGCAGCTGTCGCCGCAGTCGGTGGCGGCCCATCAGCAAGGCCTCACGACGGCGGCAGGCGCGCTCGACGCGCTGCTGCTCGCCCCTCTCAACATCGGAGGCGACGGTGTGGTGATCGTGCCTCCGCCGGCACTCCAGTCGCTCCCGTGGTCGGCGCTGCCCACATGTGCCGGCCGCACCGTCGTGATCAGCCCTTCGGCATTTGCGTGGCAAAGGGCGGCCGCCGCCGCGAACCGGAGCGGAACGATCGTGGTCGTCGCCGGACCGGGCCTGGAGCACGCCGAGGCCGAAGTGGAGGAAATCGCTGCGCTGTATCCGGACGTGCGGGTACTCACCGGCGCGGACGCCACGGTCGCGCAGTCGCTGCGGGCCCTCGACAGCGCCTCGCTGGCCCACTTCGCCTGCCACGCCCGGTTCCGATCCGAGAATGCGATGTTCTCGTCGCTGCTGCTGGCAGATGGAGAGCTCACCGTCTACGACCTGGAGACGGCTCGCCGCGTCCCCGACGTCGTCGTGCTGTCCGCCTGCGATTCGGGGCTGTCCCAGACTCATGCCGGAGAGGAGCTCACCGGGCTGGCCGCGGCGCTCCTCGGCATGGGAGCCCGCAGCCTGATCGTCGCCAGCTCCCTGGTGCCCGACGAGACCCACACCCGCGTCCTCATGAGAGGCCTGCACGAGCGACTGTCGAACGGAGTGGCGCCCGCGGTCGCGCTGGCGGAGGCCCGGACCAGCCTCGACGCCGACGAGCCCGGTGGCGCCGTGGCACGCGACGCGTTCTACTGTCTCGGCTCGTAGCCGCGAACGGCGGGATGTGGGAGGTCCGGATGCGGTCTGCCGGACGCAACTAGCATCGCCGCCGTGCGGGCGCTGACGCATCTGGGTTCGGGGAAGGTTCGGGAGATCTACGAGGTCGACGACCGGCGGCTGCTGATCGTCGCCAGCGACCGGATCTCCGCATACGACTCGGTCCTGCCCGACCCGATCCCGGACAAGGGGCGGGTGCTCACCGGGCTTTCGCACTTCTGGTTCGGGCTGCTGGACACCCCCCACCACCTCCTCTCCATCGACCCCGCCGAGGTGCCGGGACTCGCCGAAGACGAGCGGGCCGAGCTGGCGGGGAGGTCCATGTTGGTGCGCCGCGCCGACGTCATCCCCATGGAGTGCGTGGTGCGCGGCTACCTCTACGGCTCGTCGTGGCGGGAGTACCGGGAGGGAGGCGGGCCCACGACCGAGCACCTGCCCGCCGGGCTCCGCATAGCCGACCGCTTGCCGGAGCCGATCTTCACGCCCGCCACCAAGGCCGAGACCGGCCACGACGAGAACCTCACCGAAGTCGCCGCCCGCAGTCTCGTCGGCGACGACCTCTACGAGGAGCTGCGGGAGCGCAGCATCGCCATCTACCTGGCGGCCGCCGACCATGCCTCCGAACGGGGAGTGATCCTCGCCGACACCAAGTTCGAGTTCGGCATCGCCGCCGGCGAGGTCATTCTCATCGACGAGGTGCTGACTCCCGACAGCTCGCGCTA
>CAYGCW010000163.1:4475-6672 GCA_964348465.1 uncultured Acidimicrobiia bacterium
CGCGTAGCCCCGAGCGCTCTCGCGTGCCTGTTGGGCACGGCCCTCGGCGCGCGGTACGCGGCCGAACGCGGCATATTGCTGGCCGACACGAAGTTCGAGTTCGGTCTCGTTGAAGGCGACGTCATCCTCATCGACGAGGTGCTGACTCCCGACAGCTCGCGCTACTGGCCCGTCGACCAGTGGACGCCGGGCGAGCCCGTCCCTTCGTTCGACAAGCAATACGTGCGGGACGCACTCGACGCCATGGGCTGGGACCACGCCCCGCCCGCTCCCCGCCTTCCCGCCGACGTCGTCGCCGGCACCCGCCAGCGCTACGTGGAGGCCTACGAGCGGATCACCGGCGAGCCGTTCGCCGCGTACCTCAAAGCGGCCGGCGTGCGGCCGTGAAGGTCCGCGTCGAGATCACCCGCCGGCCCGGCATCGCCGACCCGGAGGGTGCCACGGTCAGGACGGCACTGCGGGAGATGGGCTTCGACACCGTCGCCGACGTCCACTTCGGGCGGACGATCTTCGTGGACGTCGACGAGGACGACGCCGACAAGGCCGAGGCGGTCGTCCGGGAGATGTGCGAACGCCTCCTCGCCAACCCGGTGATCGAGGAGTTCGCCGTCGCCGCCGTCCCGGGCGACCCGCAGTGACCGTTGCCGTCGTCGTGTTCCCCGGCACCAACTGCGAACGCGACGTCATGCGGGCACTACGGCTAGCCGGCGCCGGCGCCGAGCTGGTGTGGCACCGTGACTCCGACCTCTCCGGCGCCGCCGGCGTGGTGCTGCCGGGCGGCTTCGCCCACGGCGACTACTTGCGCACCGGCGCCATCGCCCGCTTCTCCCCGGTGATGACCGAGGTCGCCCGCCTCGCCGCCGCCGGCCGCCCCGTGCTGGGAATCTGCAACGGGTTCCAGATCCTCTGCGAGGCGGGGCTGCTGCCCGGAGCGCTGATCGCCAACCGCGACCTGCGGTTCATCTGCCGCTGGGTCCAGGTGCGGGTCGAGGACCCGCATACGGTGCTCACCCGCGGCACCGAAGAGGGCGCCGTCCTGCGGCTTCCCCTCAACTCATACGAAGGCTGCTACGTCCCCGACCCCGCGGCGGCGCCGCCCCGGGTGGCGCTGCGGTACTGCGGGCCGGCCGGCGAGATGGGCGAAGAGCACAACCCCAACGGCTCCACGGATGCCATCGCCGGGATCGCCGGCCCCGAAGGCAACGTCGGCGCCCTGATGCCGCACCCGGAGCGAGCGGTCGAGGAGATGCTCGGGTCGACCGACGGGCGGGTGGTGATCGACGGGTTCGTCGCGAGCCTGGAGATGGCGGGTGTCTGAGGGAGCGGCCCGGGCCCGCTTGCTCGGAATGACCGACTCCGAGTACGACGCGGTCGGCGCCGTGTTGGGAAGGGAGCCCGACGATCCCGAGCTGGCCATGTACTCGGTGCTGTGGTCCGAGCACTGCTCCTACAAGTCGTCCCGCGCCCACCTGGGGGCGCTGCCCTCCGACGGCGAGCGGGTGGTGGTGGGACCGGGCGAGGGCGCAGGCGTCGTCGACATCGGCGACGGCTGGCTGGCGGCGCTCCGCATCGAGAGCCACAACCACCCCTCGTTCGTGGAGCCTCACCAGGGCGCCGCCACCGGGGTCGGCGGCATCCTCCGCGACGTGTTCTCGATGGGGGCGAGGCCGATCGCCCTCTGGGACCAGATCCGCTTCGGCGACCTCGGCGACGCCCACAACCGCTATCTGTTCGGCGGCGTGGTGGCCGGCATCGGCGGCTACGGGAACGCCGTCGGCGTCCCGACCGTGGGCGGCGAGGTGGCGTTCGAGGACTGCTACGCCGGCAACCCGCTCGTCAACGTGATGTGCCTCGGCCTGCTGCGAGAGGAGGACCTGGTGCTCGGGCGGGCCTCCCGCGAGGGCGACGTGGCCATCCTGCTCGGCGCCGCCACCGGCCGGGACGGCATCGGCGGGGCCTCGATCCTGGCATCGGCGGCGCTCGGCGAGGACAGCGGCGCCAAGCGGCCCTCGGTGCAGATCGGCGACCCGTTCGAGGAGAAGAAGCTCATCGAGGCCTGCCTCGAGCTGTACGAACGGGGCCTGGTGGCCGGCATCCAGGACCTCGGCGCCGCCGGCATCGCCTGCGCCACGTCCGAGACCGCCGCCAAGGGCGCCATGGGCATGGACCTGGTGCTCGACCGGGTCCACCAACGGGA
>CAYGCW010000164.1:0-6670 GCA_964348465.1 uncultured Acidimicrobiia bacterium
CCGGAGCGCAACGTCGTCCTGATGGACGGCTACAACGGCGGCCCGCGCGGCGGCGGCGAGCTGTGCGGCAATGACGTCTGCCTGCGGGACGAACTGGAGATCCCGTCCGGCCAGCGCATGGAGATCGGCTGTCACCACGCCGAGATGAACGTGATCTGCAACTGCGCCGCCTCGGGCGTGCCCACCAAGGGGGCGTGGATCCTGATCACCGGCGAGCCGTGCATCCTGTGCGCCAAGCTCATCCACCACGCCGGGATCACCAAGGTGATCATCGTCGGCGGCGGCTACGCCGGCGACAACGGCATCAGCTACCTCGAGGACCACGGCATCCTCGTCCAGAGCGTCGAGGGCCCCCAAGACGAGCGGCTGACCGGCCTCGCCTGATCCCGCGCCCGGCCGCTCTCCCGCGGGCAACCGTCCCGGGCGACGGCCCGGCCACTGGGCAGTGACGGGGCGGGATACATAGACGACTGTGCATATCTTCCGGCCGGCGATCCGCGCCAGCGGGCATCGCCGCGGCGAGAAGGCGGCGCCCGATCGGCGCGCCGGTGCGGTGCCTTCGGCCCCGACTAGAATGCATCTGAGGAGCCGCGACCGATGCCGCCGACCGTCCAGGGCCGACCTTCTCTGGCGGCCGAGCTGGTCGCCCGCCGGGTACGCGAGGCCTACGGCATCGAGGGAACTCTCCGGCCCCTGGCCGCCGAGTGGGACCAGAACTTCCGCCTCGACACCGACCGCGACGGCTCCTTCGTGGTGAAGCTGGCGAACCACGGGACCGCCACCGCCGAGCTCGAGCTGCAGACCGCCGCCCTCGAGTGGCTCGGGCGGCACTGGCGGCGGGCCGCCGCCCCCCGGGTCGTGCCGTCGTCGTCGGGCGAGACGATCTCGACGTTGACCGGCGAGGAGGGCGCCCGCGTACGCCTGCGGGTCCTGACCCATCTTCCCGGCGTGCCTCTCTCGTCGCGGCCGGTCTACGCCGATGCGCTGCTCGAGCGGCTCGGCCGGCTGCTGGGCGAGATCGACGGCTGCCTGGCCGGCTTCGAGCACCCGGCGATGGACCGGCAGATCGACTGGGACCTGCGGCGCGCCGAGTGGATCAGCTCCGCCACGAGCGCCATCGGTGATCTCGAGCGCCGCGGCATCGTCGAGCGCCTGCTGCTCCAGTTCCGGGCCCGCGTCGCGCCGCTCCTGGCGCAGCTGCCGATGAGCGTCATCCACAACGACGCCAACGACGAGAACGTGCTCGTCGCGGCCGACGCCACCGGCGAATGGCGGATCGCGGGGCTTCTCGACTTCGGCGACATGGTGCGCACCTGCACGGTCTGCGAGCCGGCCATCGCAGCCGCCTACGCCACGTTCAAGGCCGACGATCCGGTGGCGGCGATCGCCGCCGTCGCGGCCGGCTACCACCGGGCCCGGCCGCTGAGCGAGCCGGAGCTCGAGGTCCTCTTTCCCCTGGTGCTGATGCGCCTCTGCGTCAGCGTCACCACCTCGGCAACGGCGGCCGCCGGAGATCCCGACAACCGGCACCGGCAGATCAGCGACCGCCAGGCGTGGCAGGCCCTGGAGCGGCTCGAGGCCGTCGACTGGGGCGAGGCGGAGGACAAGCTGCGCGAGGCCTGCGGCCTCGAGGCCCGGGCGAGCGCCTCCCCGCAAGAGCGCGAGAGCAGCCGCGACCACCTCCTCGCCGAGCGCCGCCGGCTCGCCGCCCCGTCCCTCAGCCTGGCGTACGAGACCCCCCTGGAGATCGTCCGCGGCCGCGGCCAGTTCCTGTTCGATCCCGGCGGCCGCGCCTATCTCGACTGCGTCAACAACGTCTCCCACGTCGGGCACTGCCACCCGCGGGTGGTGGCGGCACTGGCGGAGCAGGCGGCCATCCTCAACACCAACACCCGCTATCTCCATCCGCTCCTCTCGGAGTACTCCCGGCGCCTCACCGCCACCCTCCCCGACCCGTTGCGCGTCTGCGTCTTCGTCAACTCCGGCAGCGAGGCCAACGAGCTGGCGGTGCGCATCGCCCGCACCGCCACCGGACGGCGCGACGTCATCGTCGTCGACGGCGCCTACCACGGCAACACCCAGGTCCTGGTCGAGCTGAGCCCCTACAAATGCGAGGGACCCGGCGGCATGGGGCTGCCGGACTGGGTCCACAAAGTGCCGGTGCCGGACCCCTATCGCGGCCCCCGCCGGGGCGCGGGCGAAGAGGTGGGAAGGGCCTACGCCGAGTACGTCCGCGAGGCCTGCGAGCGGCTGGTGGAAGCCGGCCGGCCGCCGGCCCTCTTCCTCGTCGAGCCGATCCTCGGCTGCGGCGGCCAGATCGTGCTTCCCGAAGGCTATCTGCGCCATGCCTTCCACCACGTCCGCCAGGCCGGGGGCCTCTGCATCGCCGACGAGGTGCAGGTGGGCATGGGCCGGGTCGGCACCCACATGTGGGCGTTCGACAGCCACGGAGCGGTGCCGGACATCGTCACCGCCGGCAAGCCGATCGGCAACGGCCACCCCCTCGCCGCCGTCGTCACCACGCCGCAGGCCGCTCGGGCCTTCGCCAACGGCATGGAGTACTTCTCCACCTTCGGCGGCAATCCGGTATCGATGGCGGTGGGCCTGGCGGTGCTGGACGTGATCGAGCAGGAGGAGCTCCGTCAGCATGCCGCACGCCTCGGTGCCTACCTCATGGCCGGCTTCCGCGCCCTGGCCGACCGCCACCCGCGGATCGGCGATGTCCGCGGTCAGGGGCTCTTCATCGGCGTCGAGCTGGTGGAGGACCGGCAGAGCCGGGCGCCCGCCGCCGATCTCACCGCCACGGTCGTCGAACGGGCCAAGGCGGACGGCATCCTGCTGAGCGCCGAGGGGCCGCACCACAACATCCTCAAGATCAAGCCGCCCCTGGTCTTCGCCGAGGTCGACGCCGACCTGCTGCTGGGCGCCGTCGACCGCGCCCTATCCCGGCCCGGCGCTCCGGGGTAGCGGCGGGCTGGCCGGCAGCCCGGCCCCACCCTGCCGGCGCCGGATGTGCGCTGCTCCACTGCGGCGATCCGGCCACCGGGCTACCTTGACCGGGCATCGCTGGAGACCCCGGATGCCCTGGCGCCGCAGCATCGGAGCGCTTCTCGGCCTGGCGCCCCTGGCCACCGCGGCTGCCGGGGTCGAGGTGCCGGTTTCCACCGCCGGCCAGCTCATCGCCGCCATCGACAACGCCGCCCCCGGCCACGTCATCACCCTGGCGCCGGGCACCTACGAGGTCGGCCAGAACCTGCTCTGCGACGTCGCGGGCACCGACGCCGAGCCAATCGTGGTCCGCGCCGCGGCGCTCGGCGACGCCACGATCCGCTTCGACGCCGTCGAGGGCTTCAAGGTCTCGGCACCGCGCTGGATCTTCGAGAACCTCGACATCCGGGGGGTCTGCCCCACCCACTCCGACTGCGAGCACGCTTTCCACCTGTTTGGCGACGCCGACCGGGTGGATATCCGCGGCAGCCGGCTGCGCGAGTACAACGCGGCGATCAAGTCCAACATCGGGCCGGGCAGCGGCGGCTTCCCGGACGACGTGGTGGTCGAGTTCAACGAGCTCTACAACTCCACCATCCGCGACACCGCCAATCCGGTGACGCCCATCGACGTCGTCGGCGGCCGCCGCTGGATCGTGCGCGCCAACCTCATCGCCGACTTCGCCAAGGGCGGCGGCAACGGCATCAGCTACGCCGCCTTCCTCAAGGGCAACTCCAAGGACGGCCTGTTCGAGCGCAACCTGGTGATCTGCGAGCGCTCCCACAGCGGCGGCATCCGGCTCGGTCTCTCCTTCGGCGGCGGCGGCAGCGGCCCCGCCTCGATCTGCGAGGAGGGCACCTGCACTCCCGAGCACGAGGGCGGCCTGATGCGCAACAACATCATCATCAACTGCCCCGCCGACGTCGGCATCTACCTCAACGAGGCGAAGGACGTGAAGGTCTACAACAACACCCTCTTCGACTCGACCGGCATCGACGTCCGCTTCACGGCCAGCGTCGCCGACCTCCGGAACAACATCCTCTCCGGGCAGATCCGCGAGCGCGACGGCGGCACCGCCACCGCCGGCTCCAACCTCGAGAGCGTCGCCGACTCCGAGTTCGCGGCCTGGTTCACCGACCCGGCGGGCGCCGATTTCGGCCTCCTCGACGGCACGGCGTTCGTGGATCTCGGGGAGACCCTCGCCGACGTCCCCGCCGACTACTGCGCCAGCCCGCGCGACGACGGTGCCACCGACATCGGCCCGCTGGAGTACGTCGACGGCCTCGCCTGCGACACCACGCTGGCCGGTGGCGTCGGCACCGGAGGCGATCCGCCCTGCCCGTTTCCGCCCGAGGTCCACCTCGCCAACCTCGTCATCAGCGGCACCGAGGTTCACGAGGCCTGCGATCTCCTCACCGCCGGTCCGGCGGTCACCGTCGCCGGCGACGCCACCCTCCGCGCCGGCAACCTCGTCGCCCTCGACAACGGCTTCGTGGTGGCGTCGGCAGGCCGGCTGACGGTGGCAGCCGGGGCCGGCTAGACCCTCTCAGCAGCGTTCGCAACGAGCCACCCGCCCGCGGAGGAGGGCCGGCGTGAGAGTTCTGTGAACCTTTGCGCGTACCATGTTCGGTAGCCGGGGTGATCGATGACACGACGGGTGCTCATGGTCGAGGACGACCCGGACATCGCGCGCCTGGTGGCGCTGCATCTTCGGGACCTCAACTGCGCGGTGGACCTCGCCGGCGACGGCGAGGAGGGCCTGCGCATGGCCGCCGCCGCCGGCTACGACCTCCTGATCCTCGACCTGATGCTGCCCGGCCTGGACGGACTCGAGGTGTGCAGGAGGATCCGCGCCGGCCAGGAGGGCCACCTGCCGATCCTGATGCTCACCGCCAAGTCGACGGAGCTCGACCGGGTCGTCGGCCTCGAGGTCGGGGCCGACGACTATCTCGTCAAGCCGTTCAGCATCCTCGAGCTGGTGGCCCGGGTGAAAGCCCTGTTCCGGCGCGTCGAGGCGCTGTCGTCAGCCGCGCCCGGGCGCTCCAGCTCGCTCATCCGCCGTCGCGGAGTGTGGATCGACAAGGAGAAGCGGAAGGTCACCGTCGAAGGGCGCGAGGTCCGGCTGACGGCCAAGGAGTTCGATCTCCTGGTTCACTTCGCGGCCCATCCGGGGCGGGTCTTCACCCGCGGCCAGCTGCTGGATCAGGTCTGGGGCTACGGCCATGAGGGCTACGAGCACACCGTGAACTCGCACATCAACCGCCTGCGGGCGAAGATCGAGTCCGATCCCTCCGACCCGCGCTACATCGAGACGGTCTGGGGCGTGGGTTACCGCTTCCCCGAGGACGAGCAGGGCGGAGCCTAGGGCGGATGCTGCGGACTCTCTACGGCAAGCTGGCGGCGGCCCTGTTCGCCGTGCTGGCGTTCCTCGGCGCCCTCTTCCTGATCGTCAACCTGGTCTCGACCGGGAGGTTCCTGCAGGAGGTCAACCAGGGGCTGCACCGGGACCTGGCGGCGCACCTCCTCGAGGAGTCCATACCGCTGGCCGACGGCCAGATCCAGACCGAGGCGCTCGAGCACATCTTCCACATGCTGATGGTGATCAACCCGGCGATCGAGGTCTATCTGCTCGATCCGGACGGCACCGTGCTGGCTTATTCGGCCCCCGCGGGCAGCGTCCTCCGCACCGACATCTCGTTGGCGCCGATCCGCGCCTTTCTCACCGGCTCGCAACGGCTGCCCGTCCTGGGCGACGACCCTCGGGACCCGGAGGGCAGGAAGGTCTTCTCGGCCGCCCGCATCGGCCCCGCAGAGGCGCCGGATGGGTACCTCTACGTCATCCTGGGCGGCCAGCAATACGACTCCGCGGTCGCCATGCTGCGCGGCAGTCACATCGCCCGTCTCGGGCTGGCCGCCTCGCTGGCGGCACTGGTCTTCGCCCTGGCCAGCGGCCTGCTTCTGTTCGCTGCGATCACCCGCAGGGTCCGGCTGCTGGCCGAGGCGGTCGACCGGTTCCGGGACGGCGGTTTCGCCGAGCCGGCCGGCTTCGACCCGCGCCCGCACGGCGACGACGAGCTCGGTCGCCTGCACGCCACGTTCGGCGAGATGGCCGAGAAGATGACCGAGCAGCTGGCCGAGCTCAAGCAGACCGACGAGCTGCGGCGGGAGCTTGTCGCCAACGTGTCGCACGACCTCAGGACTCCGATCACCTCCCTGCACGGCTATCTCGAGACCCTTCACCTCAAGGCCGAGTCGCTGAGCGATGAGGAGCGGCGCGAGGTCCTCGAGATCGCCCTCAAGCACAGCGAGCGCCTGGCGCAGCTGGTCTCGCAGCTTTTCGAGCTGGCGCGGCTCGAGTCCTGCGCGACGCCGCTCGAGATTGAACCATTCGCGCTCACCGAGCTGCTGCAGGACGCGGTGCAGCAGTTCCGCCTCAAGGCGGAGGCCAAGCAGGTCCGGCTGCGCGCGGCGCTGCCGGAGGCGTCGCATCGGGTGCGCGCCGACGTCGGCCTGATCGCCCGGGTGCTGGACAACCTGCTCGACAACGCCCTGCGCCACACCCCCAGCGGCGGGCGGATCCGCGTCGGCGTCGACAGCCGCGCCGGCAAGCTGCGGGTCAGGGTCGAGGACACCGGCCCCGGCATCGCGCCCGAGCATCTGCCCCACCTGTTCGAGCGCCGTT
>CAYGCW010000165.1:0-6610 GCA_964348465.1 uncultured Acidimicrobiia bacterium
CCGCCATCGGGCGCAGCGTCGACCGCACCCTGTGCTTCGTGGCCACGCGACGCGGCGCCGACCGCGTCGCCCGCCAGCTCCAGAAGGAGGGGGTGGCGGCCGCCGCCATCCACGGAGACCTGCGCCAGCAACAGCGGGAGAGGACCCTGGAGCGCTTCGCAGCCGGCGAGTTGCCGATGCTCGTCGCCACCAACGTGGCGGCGCGCGGTCTCCACATCGACGACATCGACGTGGTCCTGCACTACGACCCGCCGCAGGACTACAAGAGCTTCGTCCACCGTTCCGGACGGACCGCCCGTGCCGGCGAGAGCGGCCTGGTGGTGACGCTCGTCGAGTGGGACCAGGTGGACGACGTGCAGCGGCTGCAGAAGAAGTCGGGGCTCCACACCGCCATCGTCAAGATGTACTCGAACGACGCCCGTCTGACCGACCTCGCGAGTTTCGAGCCAGAGCCGGTGGAGTTCAAGTTCACGTCGGCGGCCGATCTGTCGCGGCGGGTGAGGTCCCGCCGGGGTCGTCGCCGCTGACGGCAGCGATCTCAGCCGAGCCGGACGGCGCCGGTCAACGACAGGTCGTCGAGTGAGTTGGCTTGGAGGCCGAGGCGGGTCAGCGTCCACAGGTCGTCGCCGATGACCAGAGACCGCAGGATCGGGTTGCCCTCGAAGTTCGGCCAGCAGAGCTGAACCCGCTCGTCCGGCCCGACCAGGTCTTCCGGCGGCGTAGCCCCGGTCACGTCCTCGATGATGAAAGGTGCCTCGCCAGGCGGGAAGTCCTCACACCAGAGGCCAAACGCCCCACCCGGGTCGTCGGGACCGCACACCTGGAGCTGCAGGCCCGGCTCCACCGGGAAACCGTCCACGCCGAGGTCCTCGGCCGTGACCACGTCGCAGGCCGTGGCGCCGAACTCGCCCTTGTCGGGGTCGTGGCTGATGCGGCCCTCTTCTGCCAGACCGTCGGAGGTGTCGAGCACCACGGCCCCGAAGAAGCCCTCCGCCCATGCCTGGAGCGGCAACACCGCCTTCTGCTCGGGCGGCCAGTAGAGGAAGGCGTGGTGGTCCCACTGCACGTCCGTGGAGGCGTCGGGCATCGTCCACGTATCCAGCTCGCGCGGATCGGCCGGGTCGGACACGTCGAACAGCGACACCTTGGCGCCGATGATGCGTCCCTGGTCGGTGGCCTCGGAGCCGACGCCGATCAGCCGGTCGTCGCCGATGGGGTGCAGGTACGACGAGAAGCCGGGGATCTTCAGCTCGCCGGTCACGGCCGGGGCCGTCGGGTCGCTGAGGTCCACCACATAGAGCGGATCGACCTCGCGGAACGTCACCACATAGGCGGTGTCGCCCATGAACCGGGCCGAGAAGATCCGTTCGCCGCGACCCAGGTCGCCGACCCGGCCGATCTCGACGAGACGGTCACCGTCCTGGTTGAACACCGACACGAAGCTCTCCGACTCGTCGGAGAAGCCCCACGGAGCGCCGGCCGTGGTCGCCACCTGCAGGCGCCCCTCGTACTCGTTCATCGAGAACTGGTTGAGCAGATGGCCCTCGACGCTGCCCGAGGCCAGATACTCGGCCGGGTCGGCGCCGCTGATGTCGAACTTGTGGATCGCCGTCTCATAACGCTCTGCGAGAGGCCGGAGGTCGTCCCGTTCGAACGCCGCCGGAGGAATCCACACGTTGGTGGCGACGTACAGGCTCTCGGTCGACGCGTAGACGGTCTCCCCGCGAGCGAGCAGGGTGGCGGCCCGCTGGCGGGCGAGCGGGGCGGCGAAATCGATCGTGAGCACCGAGAGCGCCTCGAACCCGGCGAACTCGGCAGGCCGGTGGATGGCGTCGCAGTCGGCCAGCAGGCCCGAGTCGATCTCATCGCCGCCTTCGAGCAGCACGTACCCCGGCAGCCAGTCCTCGACCGTCGACTCCTCGATGACCTGCCGGTTCACCTCCTCGGCCCTGTCCTCGCCGGCCGGCGAGCCCGGGTACACGAACGGCAGCTGGGCCGGGAACGACGAGACCACGACCCGCACGGTCTCCCCCACGGCCCGGGCGGCGACCAGGTTGCCTGCCACGATCATCGTTCGCGTGACCGAGAGGTCGTCGGGATCGCTGAGATCCACGTCGAGGATCTGCGTCAGCGGACCGTCGGCCGGCACCAGCCTGGAGGAGGCCAGCCGGTCGACCGGGAGGGCGTGGAATCCGACGTTGGAGAGCACGAGCGCCCGGTCGCCCTGGGCGAAGATGCGGTGGTCCCAGCCCTCGCCCAGCTTGACGCGATCCCGCAGTTGGGCCTCGTCGCCGGTGACGTCGACGTAGTAGAGGGTCCCCTCGATCGCCACCAGGATGCGGTTGCCGTCGGTCTTGACGATGTCGGGTTCGTCGACGCCCACCACCTGGACGTTGGTGCCCGAGAAGTCGACGCCCTCGGTGCGGGCGGCGAGCCCCACCGCGTCCGCCGAAGCCACCGTGGTGGCCGGGGCCTCGGCCAGTGCGTCGCCCTCGCCGGCGGCAAACTCCTCGACGATCACGCCGCCGCCGTGCAGGCCGTATGGCCCGACCTGGGCGAGCGCCTCGGCCTTCACCCATTCGAGGAACGTCTCGCATCGATCGAACCGCTCGAGCGCCGCCACGAAGCGCACGTCTTGGGGGTTGAACCGCTCGGCGACGGCGGTGACGGCCCCGACGGTGCCCTGCGTCCCCGCCCGGTCGGCGCGCGTGGTATCGGGAGGTGCGGAGGTTCCCGTACACGCGCCGGCGACGAGGGCCAGGCCGGCGATGGCGGCGAGGGTGCGGCGCATGGTGGTTCCTCCCCGGTGGTTGGTCGTCCTCAGCTGAGACGCCGCCGCCCGCCGGCAGGTTCCCGGCCGGCCGGTCACAGCCACCCGCTCCGCCGGAACAAGAGGTAGAGCGTGGTGGCCACCGTCGCCATGAGCGCCAGCACGATCGGGAACCCCCAGGCGGAATCGAGCCCGGGCATTCGGTTGAAGTTCATGCCGTAGATGCCGGCGACCAGGGCGGGAGCGACCCCGACCGCCACCCACGAGGAGATCTTGCGCATGTCTTCGTTCTGACGGACGCTTACCTGCGTGAGATTGGCCTCGAGGATGCTGGTGAGGAGGTCGCGGTACGAGTCGACCCTGGTGGAGATGCGCACGGCATGGTCGTAGACGTCCCGGAAGTACTCTCGGGTGGTCTCGGCGACGGACGGAACCGCGCCCCGGGCCAGCCTGCCCAGCGGTTCCACCAGCGAAGCCACCGCATGATGGAAGTCGATGACCTCGCGCTTCAAGAAGTAGATCCGCTCGGCGGGGTTGGCTCCCTCGGTCGAGAACACCTGCACCTCTACCTCCGCCACGTCCTTGCCGATACCGTCGACGACGGGCGCGTAGTCGTCGACGACCCGGTCGACTATGGCGTGCAACACCGCGGATGGTCCCAGGCGGAGCAGGTCGGGCCGCCGCTCGAGGGCGCGCCGCACCCGGGTGAGACCGCTGGCTTCGCCGTGGCGAACCACCACGATGAAGCCGGGGCCGAGGAAGAGGTTGATCTCGCCGAACTCGACCTCCTCCTCAGCGTCGAGGTAGCGGGCGGTCTTCAGGACCACGAAGACCGTGTCGTCGTAGACCTCCAGCTTCGGGCGCTGATGCGCGGCGACGGCGTCTTCGACCGCCAGCTCGTGCAGGTCGAACTCGCGGCGCACCGACTCGAACTCGGTGAGACTGGGTTCGAAGAGCCCGATCCAGACGAAGCCGTCGTCGCCTGCCGCCGCCCGGGCGCCCTCGATTTGCTGATCCTGGGAAACGCGGCGGCCGTCCCGATAGATGGCGCTGTCGACGATCACGGCGCCGATTCTGCCAGGCGATGCGCCCGCTACTGGCGGTGCCGGCGGCCCGGGGCCTTCCGCTCGAAGTGGACGTGCCGCAGCATGCCGCCGTGGTGCGGATCGTCGAGCACGACGCTGCCATCCTCGAGATGGATCACACCCAGCTCGTACGCCTCGGCGAGGCGATCGGGGGCGAGCGCTTCGGCAGGCGAGCCCTCGGCCACGACTCGGCCCGCCATGAGGATGACATGGTCCGCGTTGTTGGCGTCGGCGACGTCGTGGGTCGTCGTCACCACCGTCCGACCTGCCGCCAGCTCTTCGCTGATGACGGCGGCGATCCACTCACGCGATCGGAAGTCGAGCCCGGTCAGCGGCTCGTCGAGGATGAGCAGGTCGGCTTCCTGAACGAGGCCCTGTGCGACGAAGACCCGCTGCCGCTGCCCTCCCGACAGCTCGCGTAGCTGCAGCCCGGCCAGGCCGTCGATGTCGAGCCGGTTCAGCGCCGCCGCCACCGCCCGATGGTCGGCGTCCCGGAACCGGCCGAAGAAGCCGAGCACCGCATAGCGGCCCATCGCCACGACCTCCTGCACGGTGACCGGCAGCAGCTCGCTGACGCGATTCGCCTGCAGCACGTAGGCGACACGAGAGTGGATGCGGGCCGGATCCTGGCCGAACACCTCGATACGGCCGCTCTGAGGCCGGATCTGGCCGGCGATCCCGTTGAGGAGCGTGGTCTTGCCGGAGCCGTTCGGGCCGATGACCGCGGTGAGCCGGTTGGCGGGGATGGTGAAGTCAGAGGCTTCGATCACCGGTCGGTGATCGAAGCCGAACGCCACATCCCAGCCTCGGGCCGCCACCTCCCGCTCCACGCATACCTCCGCCTGATCCGGGCACCCAAAATGATAACAATTCTCATTCCAAGCCGCGGGGCGGCGCTGCGAACGCCCCTACCGCGCCCTGGCGCAATCGGGGCATTGCTGGTGCTGATTGAGCGGCTTCCAGCCGAAACCGCACTTCACGCAGTGGCGGCGCTCCTGCTGCGGTGGGGCGATCGCGCCGCCGCATCTCTCACAGTGCTGTACCGACATCTCCGACTCGGGCATCTTCTAGAGCCTCCTGATACCGATTCATCATCGGTCGGCGCGGCGGCCAACTCGACTGGTGATTTCGCGTCACGCACACGAATCGAAACGCTACGTCGCGGCCGCAGCCGCTCCCAGGGCCGAAAGTCCCGCGTCCGAGCCTCGGCCGGGAGCCGAGCCGGCCCTGTCCCTGCAAAGAGCCCGCCGGCTGCCAACCGCGGTGCTCCACCCGCCTCGACGTCGCGGAGCCCGCCGGCGTGGGTATCGTCCCGGCGATGGCCGACGTGTACCTCAGCTACGCCCCTGCGGACCGCGCCGCCGCCCAGATGGTGGCGCGGGCCCTCGAGCGCCGGGAACTCACCGTGGCCTGGGACTTCGACGATGCCACCGGCGACATAGCCGACGCCACGGAGGCGGCGCTGGCCGCGGCCGGAGCAGTGGTGGTGCTGTGGTCGCCCGCCAGCGGCGACGCTCCTTGGGTGGAGACCGAGGCGATGCTGGCGCGACGCGACGACAGGCTGGTCCAGGCGGCGACCGCAGCGGTGCGCCGGCCGCGTCGCTTCCGTCGCGATCCCCTCGTCGACCTCGAGGGTTGGGACGGGTCGCACCTCCATCCTGCGGTCGACGAGCTGGAGGCCGCCATCGAGGAAGCGCGGGCCGCCGGCCCCGGCCCCGAGCCATCCCTGGGGCCGCCTCCGGAGGTCGCGGCCCAGGCCCGGGCTCGGAGCCGCACCGACCCGGAGGCCATCCTCGGGGGCGGCCGCATCGTGCTGGCCGGCCACGAGGCCGAGGTCTACGATCTCGCCTGGTCGCCGGACGGCCTGGCGATCGCCACCGCCTCCGCCGACGGCACCGCCCGCCTCTGGGATGCCCGCGGCGCGCGCAGCCGGGCCGTGCTGAGCGGACACCGCGACGAGGTGAACGACGTTGCGTTCTCCCCGGACGGAGGCGCGACCGCCACCGCGTCCGACGACGGAACGGTGCGTTTGTGGGCGGCGGCATCCGGCTCGCAGACTGCCGAACTCCAACTCCACGACGGCGCCGTTTACTGGGTGGCCTACTCCCCTGCCGGGACCTCGGCGGCGTCTGCCGGCGCCGATGGCCGGGTGGTGAGGTGGCGTGCCGCCAGCGGACGCACGGAATGGGAGTTCCGCCACGACGCCGGCGTCGCCACCGCCCGCTGGCTTCCCGACGGCACGGTGATCGCCACCGGGGACGACGACGGCGACGTCACCCTGTGGGACGTGGAGTCGGGCGATGCGCTGCGGGTCATCGAAGCCCACGACAGCGCCATCGCAGACCTGGCCGTGTCGCCGGTCGACACCGTCGTGGTGTCCAGCTCCGAGGAAGGCCAGATGGCGGCGTGGGACATGGTGGACGGATCCATGCTGTGGTGGGCGACCGACCTGGCGGGAGCGGTGGTGGGCCTGGCGTTCTCCCCGGACGGCGATTACGTGGCCGCCGCCGACGACGAGGGGATCAACCTGTGGCGGGCGAGGGCCGGAGAGCCCGTGGGGGTGATCGAGGACCCGGACGCCGCCCGGCTGGAGTTCTCGCCCGACGGTCGGGCGCTGGCGTGGGCGTCGGGCGCCGTCGTGCGGATCCTGTCGTCGGCGCCGGACCAGCGGCCCTAGCGCCGCCGCCCCGCTCATTCAGCGCGGCTTCAGGTCCGGCCCTGCATCCTGTCGTGGATCGCCCGAGCTACGCGGCCT
>CAYGCW010000166.1:0-6591 GCA_964348465.1 uncultured Acidimicrobiia bacterium
TCGGCCAGGCGTCTATCTCTCGCCGACGGGACCGTTACTGCTGGTAGTTGGAGCTGGCGCGCATCGTCTCGGCGAGATGGACGTTGACCAGCGCCGGCTTCCCGGCGGCCTCGGCGCGCCCGAGTGCGGAGGTCAGCTCTCCGGGTTCGGTGACGAACTCGCCGTGGCCGCCGAGCCCCGCCACCACGTCGTGGTAGGGGCGGATGCCGAGGTCGGTGGCCACCAGCCTGTCGGGGAAGAAGCTGCGGTGGAACGTCTTGATGTTGTTCCACACGCCGTCGTTGCCGACCACCCCCACGATCGGCAGCCCCAGGCGCACCATCGTGTCGTACTCGAAACCGTTGAATCCGAACGATCCGTCGCCGTACACGATGCCCACCCTCTTGTCGGGGAAGGCGACCTTGGCGGCGATGGCGTACGGCGCCCCGGTGCCGAGCGTTCCGAACGGCCCGGGGTCGAGCACGTGGCCGGGCGTCGAGACCTGTAGCCAGCGGGCCGTCGTGGACACGATGTCGCCGCCGTCGACGGCCACGATGGCGTCCGGGCCGAAGAAGGCGGCGACGTCCCGCCCGAACCGCTGCGGGTGCACGGGGCTCTGATCTGATGCGGCCTCGGCCTCGGCGGCAGCCCGCCGCTCGGCCTCTGCTCCGCCGATCTCGTCTGCCCACGCCCGGCCGGTGCTCGTGAACCGGTCGGCGATCTCGGCGAGCTGGCCGACGAAGGTTGCCGGGTCGGCCACGATTCCGTGATGGGCGGGCCGGTTCCAGCCGATCTTGGCAGGGTCGGCGTCGACTTGGACGACGACGGCACCCCGCCCGACCTTGCCGCCGTAGCCGGTCCGGAAGTCCCAGTCCACCCCGAGCGCGACGACGACATCGGCGCCGCCGAACGCCGCCGAGCGGGCGTAGTTGCCGAGAAGCGGATGCCCGTATGGCAGCGACCCACGCGCCTTGCCGTTGAGATAGGTAGGCGCTTGGACGGCTTCCACGAGCGCCGCGAATCGCGGCGCGGCGCGCAGCCCCGATCCGGCGAAGACCATCGGTCGCTCCGCCTTGGCCAGGAGCTGCGCCACCGCGTCGATGGCGGCCGCCGGAGCCGCGGCGGGCGTCCCGGCGCGGTACGCCTCCGGCCAGTCGATCTCGTCCTCGTCGACGACCCCGAACTGCACGTCCATGGGAACATCGAGGAAGACGGGCGAGCCCCGGCCGGCGAATGCATGGCGGGCGGCCACGGAGACGTAGTCGGCGAGCCGCTCGGTCTGCCACGCCGTGCCCGCCCAGGCCGTGATCGACCCGAACAGGCGGGGGTGGTCCATCTCCTGGAGGCCACCCTTCAGCTCCTGGCGGACCAGGTGCCTCCCGCCGAGCAGCAGCAACGGGCTCCCGGAGTGCCAGGCGGTGGCGACGCCGGTGACGGCGTCGGTGACGCCGGGCCCGGCGGTGACGGCGGCGACGCCCAGCTTGCCGGTGAGGCGCCCCCACGCCTCAGCCGCATGGACGGCGGCCTGCTCATGGCGGACGTCGACCACCCGGATGCCCTCCTGGACGCAGCCGTCGAGGATCGGCACGATGTGCCCTCCGGTGAGGGTGAAGATGGCGTCGACACCCTCGGCGCGCAACGCCCGGGCAATGATCTGGCCCCCGTGGATCCCGGCCATGACGCTCCCTCGTCGCTGGTGGGAAACCTAACCGAACCGGGCGTCGCAGGTGCCGAGCGCTAGGTGAGGGAGAAGCTGCCGGGGGAGCCGATCGGGCGGGGCGTCGCCGGCACGCCCAGCATCTGCGTGACCGCATGGCGCAGGTTGTCGGGGCGAAACGGTTTGGCCATGAACGCGTCTACTCCCGATTCGTAGGCGCGGCGGCGGTCACTCTCCGTCGCATGGGCGGTGAGGACGAGGATGGCGAAGCGGCGATGCGGCATGTCCTCGTTGACGCGGTCGAGGATCTCCCAGCCAGTGAGGCCCGGGAGGGCGACGTCGAGCACGAGGAGATCCGGGGGGTCGGCGACCAGCGCGGCGAGTCCCTCGGCGCCGTCGGAGCACGTCGCCACCTCGAGCCCGGCCGCGGTGAGGATGACCTCGACCAGGCGCTGGATGACCTCGAAGTCCTCGATGACGAGGACTCGCTTCTTGGAGACCACGAAAGGCCGCCTCTCTACGTGGTTGTCGGCTCCCCCAACTATCGGGCTGCGCGGCCGCGACCTTGAACTCCTCGTGGGCCTGCGCATCGCGCCTGGCATACTCCGCGCCATGAGCGAGGAGCTGTTCGCCGGCTACCGCAGCACGGGCTTCTGTGAGGTGTTCGCAGACTCCCGGCCGCGTCCCCACTACCGGGACCTGGTCCGGCGTCTCGAGGCGCTGCCCGGCGGCGATCTGGCGCAGCGGTCCCGGCTGGCCGACGCCATCTTCCGCAACCTCGGGATCACGTTCGCCGTCTACGGTGAGCAGGAGGGCGTCGAGCGAACATGGCCGATGGATCTCATCCCCCGCATCGTCCCGGCGGCGGAATGGCGCCACATCGAGGCCGGACTGCACCAGCGGGTCAAGGCACTCAACGCATTCCTCGACGACCTCTACGTCGGTGGCCAGCAGGCGCTGCGGGACGGAATCATCCCTCGCTGGCTGGTCGAGTCGGCCGACGGCTACCTGCGGGAGGCCCACGGGGTGCAGGTGCCCCACAAGGCCCGAGCCATCGTCGCCGGGATCGACCTGGTACGCGACGACGAAGGCACCTACCGGGTGCTCGAGGACAACCTGCGGGTGCCGAGCGGTGTCTCCTACGTGCTCGAGAATCGGGTGGCGATGACGCGGGTCCTCCCGGTGGCTTTCGCCCGCCACCGGGTGCGCCCGGTGAACCACTACGGCGCGTCGCTGCTCGACGCCCTTCGCAGCGTGGCGCCACCGGCCGCCGGCGGGCCCGTGACGGTGGTCGTCCTGACTCCCGGCGTCGCCAACAGCGCCTATTTCGAGCACGCCTTCCTCGCCAGGCAGATGGGCGTCGAGCTCGTGGAGGGGCGCGATCTGGTGGTCGAGGACCACGTGGTGTACATGCGGACGACCCGCGGCTTGCAGCGGATCGACGTCGTGTACCGCCGTGTCGGCGACGAGTTCCTGGACCCCGTCGTGTTCCGCCGTGACTCCTTGCTCGGAGTGCCGGGACTGATGGCCGCCGCCCGAGCCGGCACGGTCACCGTCGCCAACGCGGTCGGCAACGGAGCCGCGGACGACAAGGCCGTGTACGCCTATGTCCCCGATCTCATCCGCTACTACCTGGGCGAGGAACCGGTCCTGCCCAACGTCACCACTTACCTGCCGTGGGACCCGGACCAGCGCCGCCACGTCCTCGACCGCCTCGGCGAGCTGGTGGTGAAGCCGGTGGCGGAGGCCGGCGGCGCCGGGATCGTCATCGGCACCGGCGCCACCGACGCCGAGCTGGCCGCCGTGGCGGCGGCGATCGAGGCCGACCCCCGCGGGTTCGTGGCGCAGGAGATCGTGCAACTCTCGACGCATCCCACGGTCATCGGCGGCCGGGCCGTTTCCCGCCATGTGGATCTGCGGCCGTTCGTGCTGGCGGGGGAGCGAACCGAGGTGATGCCGGGCGGCCTCACCCGGGTGGCGCTGCCCGAGGGATCGCTGATCGTCAACTCCTCCCAGGGTGGAGGCTCCAAGGACACCTGGGTGTTGGGAGGGGAGGGCGATGCTGTCGCGCCACGCTGAGGACCTCTACTGGGCGGGCCGGTACGTCGAGCGGGCGGAGGACACCGCCCGCATGCTCGACGTGACCTACCACGGCCTTCTCGAGTCCCCTCCCGAAGAGGCGCCGGAGGCGTGGCGGGAGCTCCTCGAGGTGCTGTTCCTGGACGAGGTCTTCCCGACCCCGGCGGGTGGCGACGACATCACGGCCACTGCGGTGACCGACTTCCTGGTCCTCGATGCTGCCAACCAGGGGTCGATCCTGTCTGCGGTAGCCAGGGCGCGCCACAACGTGCGGGGCGTCCGCGACCGGGTCTCGACGGAGCTGTGGGAGTCGATCAATCGGTTCTATCTGGAGCTGCGGGACCGGGACCTGCACGCCGACCTCGCCGATCGGCCCTACGAGGTCTACCGGATGGTCAAGGTGCACTGCCAGACCATCGCCGGAGTGGCGGCCGAGACGATGCCCCGTGACGACGGCTATCGCTTCCTGCTCCTGGGCCGGATGATCGAGCGGGCCGAGATGACGTGCCGCATGCTGGCCGTTCGCTACTCCCGCCTCAGAGCGGCGGGAACGGCTGCGTACCACCAGTGGGTGGCAGCCCTCAAGTCGGTGTCGGCCTACGAGGCCTACCTCAAGGAGCACCGGGCGGCTCTCGACCCGACCCGGGTGCTCGAGTTCCTGCTCCTCTCCCCGACGTTCCCCCGCAGCGTTCTCTTCTCGCTCCAGGCGGCCGAGTCCCAGCTCGCCGACCTGATGCCAGCCGATGAGGTGGCCCCGGCGCCCCGGCTGCTGGGCATGGTGCGGGCTCGGCTCGAGTTCTGCGACGTCGCCGACGTGCTCGCCGAGGGCCTCCACGAGTTCCTCGAAGAGGTTCAAGAGGAGATCTACGGGGTAGATCAGGCCATCGACGAGCACTTCTTCCGGGCGGGCACCGCCCTCGACCTCATTGCATACGAGACCACCTGATGCGCCTCGAGATCCGCTACGTGACAGAGTTCGCGTACCCGCAGCCGGTGCGGGAGTCGCACAACGTGCTGCGCGCCTGCCCGGCAGACTCGCCGCGCCAGCGTCTGGTGTCGTACCGGGTCGATGTGGATCCTGCGGCCCGGATCCACTCGTACGTCGACTACTGGGGCACGCGGGTCGACGCCTTCGGGATTCGGGAGCGCCACGACAGCCTCACCGTGGTCGCCGACTCCGTCGTCGAGACAACGGCCCGGGAGTCGCCGGAAGGGCCGGTGCCGCTCTCGGAGTGGGACGACGCGTTTCGGGATCGCCATTGGCCGTTTCTCCAGCCAACTTCGCACACCCGGTGGGGCCCCCGGTTGGCGGCGGCGGCGCGCGACCTGGCTGCGCCGGCGCCCGACTATCTCGGGCTGGTCCGCGCCGTCGCCGGCGGAGCGGCGGCTCGCCTCGACTACGCCCCGGGCGCCACCTATGTCGGGGTAGACGTCAACGAGGTCTTCGACGCCGGCAAGGGCGTCTGCCAGGACTTCGCCCACCTGACGCTGGCGATGTTCCGTAGCCTCGGCGTGCCGGCCCGCTACGTGTCGGGGTACTTCTACGCAGCGGACCAGTCCGTGGGCGATGCCCCCGACGACGCCGAGATCGAGGTGCAGACCCACGCCTGGGTCGAGGTGGCCGTACCCGGCATCGGCTGGTGGGCGCTCGACCCGACCAACGACCAGGAGGCCGGCCTTCGCCACGTCAAGATCGGCCACGGCCGGGATTACGACGACGTGCCCCCGCTGCGCGGCGTCTTCCACGGCGCACCCGACCACGACCTCGGTGTCTCCGTCCGCATCACCCGCGAGCAGATGGCCGCCTTCCAGTCGCAGCAATAGCCGCCGACGGGGTGTCCCTGCGGGCGATCTAGCCTCATGAGCATGACTCTCCTCAACCCGCGCAGCCATGACCGGTTCTACCCCGACGAGCGGTCTCGGGAGGTGATGCGCAAGACCATCGAGTTCTTCGAGGCGAAGGGCAAGGCGAGGCTCAAGGACGACGACCACAACGCCGTCTGGTATCAGGACTTCCTCGACTTCGTCGCGGCCGAAGGCATCTTCGCCACGATGTGCACCCCTGCCGGACATGGCGAGGCGGACGCCCGGTGGGACACGTGGCGCAACAGCGAGTTCGGGGAGATCCTCGGGTTCTACGGTCTGCCCTACTGGTACACGTGGCAGGTGACGGTCCTCGGCCTCGGGCCCATCTGGATGTCAGGCAACGACGCCGTCAAGGAGAGGGCGGCCCAACTCCTCCGGGAGGGCGCGGTTTTCGCATTCGGCCTCTCCGAGCAGGCCCACGGCGCCGACCTCTACTCCTCGGAGATGACGCTGCGGCCGACCGGGGACGGCACCTACCGGGCCGATGGCACCAAGTACTACATCGGCAACGCCAACGCCGCCGCCCTCATCTCCACGTTCGGGAAGATCGCCGACACGGACGAGTACTGCTTCTTCGCCGTCGATCCGGCTCGCCCCGGATTCGACTGCAAGCAGAACGTCGTCCACTCCCAGAACTACGTCGCGGAGTTCGAGCTTGCCGACTACCCGGTCACCGACGCCGACATCCTGATGCGCGGCGACGCCGCCTGGGACGCCGCCCTCAACACCGTCAACATCGGGAAGTACAACCTCGGCTGGGCGTCGATCGGCATCTGCACCCACGCCTTCTACGAGGCGATCCACCACGCCGCCCACCGCCGCCTGTACGGGATGGCGGTCACCGACTTCCCCCACGTCAAGGCCTTGTTCACCGACGCCTACGCCCGCCTGCTCGCCATGAAGCTGGTGGCATTGCGCGCCGCCGACTACATGCGCTCGGCCACCGCCGACGACCGCCGCTATCTGCTCTACAACCCGGTGGTGAAGATGAAGGTCACCACCCAGGGTGA
>CAYGCW010000167.1:0-6153 GCA_964348465.1 uncultured Acidimicrobiia bacterium
CGGTCCGGGTCGAGCTGCCGGCCGGCTGAGACATCGAACGGAGGCCGGCGGTCGGTGTACGGCTGGCGTGCGAACTCTGGGTGGGGTCGCGCTGAGCCCTCAGGCTCGTCGGGCGCTGCGCCGGGCCAGCCACGCCACGGGCAGGATCAGCGCCCGATACGGCCAGCGCAGCAAGCGACCTCCGATCCGGGCATGGCGCTCCTCGAGGTGGACGCGCGCCCGGGGATGCTCGAGGCCGCCCGCGAACCGACGCGGCGGCGACGTGTAGAGCGACAGCGATGCCAGGTGCTTGACGCTCTTGTAGGCGTAATGCGCCGGGCTGACGAGCCGCAACGGGGCACCGTGCACGGCGTCGAGGGGTGCACCGCCGAGCCGGTCGGCGATCAGTACGTCCTCCCGGAGCGCGTCCTCGAGATCCAGCACGGCGAAGTAGCCGTCGAGGCTGCGGGCTCGCAGGTGGGTGACCGCCGCGCCGGGGGCGGCCTCCGGCACGATGATCTGCTCCCACAAGTCACGCAGTCGCCAGCCGCTCCAGCGAAGGTCGAAGATGCTCCAGGTGGTGACGCAGTGGAAGTCCGCGACCATCTCCACTCGCTCCAGCGCGGCGAGCCGGTCGGGGCCGAGGCTGAGGTCGCGTGCCACGGCCCCGCGCACCTCGAGCGCGGGCGCGGTGGGAATCGGAGGAGGGGGGATGTGGGGACGGGCGGAGAACCGCGGCATCGCCCGCGCCTCCCGCTGGCCCGGGGGGAGGCGGCCGCTTCGACCGCGGCGCGGCCAGACGTCCCGCAGCGTGTAGGCGTGGGGCGGCATGGGCGCCTACCCGGGCAGGGAGGCGTACTCCGCCGCCAGGCGCCGCAAGGCGGAGGCGCTTTCGGTGGAGATCACCGGGTCGTGGAGGCGGCCCTGGAGCCAATGCTCGAACGCGTCAGGGTGCGACGTCCGCACCCAGAGCACGAAGTCCCATACGGGCTGGAAGGCTGGGGTCGGCTCGGCGACGACCAGCGCCGCGCGCACCTCACCGGCGACGACGCCGAAGCGGGCGCTGCCCCGGAGCACGGCGTTGCCGCCCGTGACCAGGTCGACGAGGTCGTTCGTCGACGCGAAACGACAGCCGATCCACACGTCGTATCTGGGCGTCCGCCCCGGGCGGGGCCGCTCGGGTCCGCATCCGAGCAGCTCCGTGTGGGTGCTGAGGCCTTGGTAGTACCCGAGATAGTCCACCAGCGGCAGCGGCTGGCCGGTGCGCACCTGGTCGGCTCTGCCGACGTCGATCAACGCCATCGTGGTGCTGTTCACCGGACGGGGCAGCGCCGGTATCCACGTGATGATCGTCGGGTCGTCGGACAGCAGGCCGTTCACGTCCTCCGCGTCCCCGCTTCCCAGTGCAACGACGAAGCGCTCGACCACCTGCTGGTCGGTGAGGTCCCCGGTGCTCCCGGCCACCAGCAGCGCGGCGAACAGGCTGGCGGCGACGACGAGTCCGGCCAGCGGCTGCACCCGCAGGCCCACGTCCGGCGTCGGGTTCGAGATGGCTGAGGTCATTGGCCTCCACCGTCGAGTGTATCCATCAGGCGCCGGCGGCGATCCATGCCTCGATGCGCCGGTGTCCTCCGCGCTCGGCCCGAGGATGGAGCAGCGGCGGCCGGCCCGGTCCCGTCAGCCGGCGAAGTCGCTGATGCGGGCGGCGAGGTCGGTGTCCTTCGACGTGAGGGCGCCTGCCGAGTGCGTCGTGAGCGCGAGCGTCACCCTGTTCCAGCGGATGTCGATGTCGGGGTGGTGGTCGGCCTGCTCGGCGGCCAGTGCCACCCTGGTGACGAAGCCCATCGCCTCGCCGAAGTCGGCGAGCGTGAACGTGCGGCTGAGCGTCTCGCCATGGAGGTCCCAGTCGGGGTACGACGCCATGAACTCGGCGCGTTCCTGCTCGCTCGCTCGTGTCGCCATGCCGGGCCTCCCTTCCTGCGGCTGCCCGGCCAGTCTGGCACGCTCAGACGCCGGCGGCGGGGCCCCGCCTCCGCAGCAAGATCAGGGCCACCGTTGCGGCCAGGGTCGCTGCCACGACTCCGGCGGCGAGCCCGGCGCCGGTTCCGGAGGAGCCCGGCGGCTCGGAGGGCGGGTTGGCGGCGGCCGGTGCCACGGTGGCGGGAGTGGAGTCGCCCGCGGGCGTCGTCGTGGTCGCCGCAATGGTGCCGGGCACCGTCGTGGCAGGCTCTGCGGCGCCGACCACCCGGATGGCGGTGCCGTCGGCCACCACGACCACCCGCTCGGCGAGCGCCAGGGCGTCGGCCACAGCCGGATCGTCCGCGGCCAGCTCGAAGTACTCGTCGGAGAGGAACGGCACGTTGCGGACGGTCATGCCGTCCCGGAAGCCGGTGTCCACCCAGGCGCCGTCCACGAACCGGAACGTGCGGCCGCCGGCGGTGGCGAGGGGGCCGGCCGCCACCACCGTTTCGCCGTCGGCGCCGACGGCGGTGGTTGCCACGACCGTCGGCGCGGGAGCCTCGGCGGCGGCCAGGTCTGCGGCGTCGTCCGAGAACTCGACGGCGGCTTCGCCCGACGTGGCGCCGAGGCGGCTTGCGAAGTCCTGGGTGAGTCCCTGGGTCACGGCCAGGTCGTCGATCAGGCCGGGCTCCTCGACCAGGTACGAGGTGTACGGCGTGACGATGCCGTACCGGGTGGCGAGGCGGACGATCTGCTCGACGGTCTCGTCGTTGACTCCCTCCAGGCGCAGCTCGCGGAGCAGATCGCCGATCTTGCGGGTTGCCCACAACCGGGCGACGTAGTCGGGCCCGCCGTCGGCGGTGAACTCGCGGCCGTCGTACGCGAACCGGCGAGTGGCCTCGCCGATCGAACCGGTGAGCGTGATCGTCGTGGTGCCGGGATTCCGGTAGCGCCCGGCGACCACGAGCTGCTCGCCGGCGAAGAGGTCGGGGAGCGGGTCGGGGTGCAGGTCGAAGGCGCCCACGGCTCCGAAATCGACGGCAACGCCGGTCAGCACCGGGCTGGTGACCTTGGCGTAGAACCCCGAGACCACCTCGTCGATGGCCTCTCCGGGTGTGACGTAGTCGGCGGTGCCGTGGTGTCCGGCCGCCAGGGAGTCGAGCAGGAACGCGTCGACGTCGAACCCGACGCCGAACGCGAAGAGGCTGACGTTGGCGGGCGCGGCGCTCGCGGCGTTGGCGATGATGGCCTCCGTATTGGTCTCACCCTCGGTGGGGAGGCCATCGGTGAGGAAGATCACGTAGGCCGGCCGTTCGACATCGACGATCTCGAAGGCCTCGGAGAGGGCTCGGTCGATGTCCGTTGCTCCGGCGGCGGCGATCCCGTCGAGCCAGTCGGCGGCTGCGGCGGCCTCCGAGGCCGGACGGAGCCGGTCGGCGTAGGTTCGCAAGCTGCTCGAGAAGGCGATCACCGAAAAACGGTCGTCCGGGTTGAGGCGGTCCAGGATGAACCGTGCGGCCGCCCTGGCCTGCGCGTACTTCTCGCCCTCCATGCTCCCGGAGCGGTCGAGCACGAGGACGACGTCTTTGGCGATCACGTCGTCTTGGGCGACGGTCAGCGGCGGCGCGATGAACGCCAGGAAGAAGCCGGCTGCGTCGTCGTCGGGATCCCGCATCGTGATGACGTCGACGCCGATGTCCTCGGCCGACGTCGAGTAGACGAGGCCGAAGCCGCCGGCCCGTACGTCCCTGCCCTCGAACGAGGCCCGGAAGGAGCGCTCGCCGTCACGCTCGATGTCGATCTCGTGAGTGGGGGAGTAGACGGCCTTGATGGGCGTCGCGGATTCGACGTGGACGTTGAACGCGACGCTCTCGAGCAGCACGCCACGGCCATGTTCGGTGCCGAAGGGATGCTCGTAGGTCACGAGTCCGGCGTCGGCCGGGAGGGCCTGGTCGTATTCGACTTCGACCGTGCGGGTGTCGCCCGGCTCGATCGGGAACACCGAGAGCTGCACCAGGCCGTGGTCGACCCACTCGAGGAGCGCCGGGTCGATCAGCCGGCGGACGACGTCCTCGTAGATGGCCCTGGCCTCGCCGGCGTCGTAGACCTTCCCGCTCACGGGCTCGTTGTCGATCCACAGCGTGAGGTTGGTGACGGCGGCACCGCGGGGCAGCGGCAGGAGGTACACCCCTTCGGCCAGCCAGTTGCCTTCGTTGCGCAGGACCTGCGTGATGTGGGTGGTGGCCACCTGGCGGTCGATGCGCACGTCCACCTCGTATCGCTCCACCGCCACCCGGGCGTCGGGTCGGATGATCGGGCACTCGAGGCACGGCGGTGGAGGCGGGTGCTCCACGATCTGGGCCGCAGCCGCCGAGGGCAGTGCGATCAGCGCAGCAGTGACCAGGACAACAAGGCGCAGCAGATGTTTCATCTCACAACTCTCCGTACTCGTCTCCCCGCTGTGACGGCTCTACACCGGCTTGCGGTTCCCACACGGACGGGGAGGGCGTGGACGTCCGCAGTCGTGGCGCTACCCACTCCGCAACGCGCGGTACGCTCACGAGCATGGCGCTCGTCCACGACCAGGGGATCGTGCTGCGCGGCTACCCGTTCGGAGAGGCCGACCGGGTGGTGGTGTTGCTGAGTCCCAACCACGGCAAGCGGCGCACCGTGGCCAAGGGGATCCGTAAGACGAAGAGCCGGTTCGGGGGCCGCCTGGAGCCGTTCACCCACGTCGACCTCGTGTTGTACGAGGGCCGCAACCTCGACACGATCACCCAGGTGTCGGTGCTCGAAGCATTCCCTCACCTGCGGGCCGACCTGGACCGGGTGGTGGCGGCGGCCACGATGGTGGAGGTCGCCGACGCCGTCGCCCAGGAGCAAGAGGCGTCGGTTCGGCTCTTCCTCCTGCTGCAGCGGGGCTTGCGGGCCGTCGACCGGGGAGAGCTCCACCCTGATGTCGTCACCGCGTTTCTCGTCAAGGCCGCCGGCGTCATCGGCCTGGCGCCCTCGCTCGACCGCTGCGCCGGCTGCGGGAACCGCGAAGGCCTGGTCCGGTTCAGCTTCGCCGACGGTGGCGCCCAGTGTGAGCGGTGCCGGAGCCGCTCGGCCTATGCACTGCGCGAGGGGCTGACCGCATACTTGGCCCGGCTGGCGGGGGCGGAGCTGTCCGAGCTTCCCGATCCCGACCCGGCGATGTCGCGGGAAGCCATGGGGGTGGCGCGCCGCTTCGTCGAGTACCACCTCGACCGTCGCCTCGTCAGCCCGGCGATGCTCGATGCCTGAGATGCCCGCCGGGCTCGACCCCGACCGGATCCCCACCCACGTAGCCATCATCATGGACGGCAACGGTCGCTGGGCCAACGCCCGTGGTCTGGAGCGCACCGCCGGCCACGCCGCCGCCGAGCACACTTTGTTCGACCTCGTCAACGGCGCCCTCGAGCTCGGGATCGGCTGGCTGACCGTCTACGCGTTCTCCACGGAGAACTGGAACCGCTCGCCCGAAGAGGTCGAGTTCCTGATGGAGTTCAACGACAGCCTGCTGCGGCGGCGTCGCGACGAGGTTCACGAGCTCGGCATCAGGGTCCGCTTTGCCGGCGTCAAGGACGACCCCCGGGTTCCGAAACGGGTGCAGCTCCGCATGGCCGAGACCGAGGCGATGACCGCCGCCAACTCGGACATGCACCTCGTGTTTGCGTTCAACTACGGCGGCCGTCGCGAGCTCGCCGACGCGGCCCGCAAGCTGGCGGCAGAGGCTGCGGCCGGTGTCCTCGATCCCGCCCTGGTCGACGAGGCCGCCCTCGCCGAACGCCTCTACATCCCCGAGATGCCCGACCCCGACGTGATCATTCGCACCAGCGGCGAGCAGCGCATCAGCAACTTCCTGCTGTGGCAGGCCGCCTATGCCGAGTTGGTGTTCGTGGACACGTTGTTCCCCGACTTCGACCGTCGCGAACTGGCCAAGGCGCTGGTCGAGTTCCAGCGCCGCCGGCGCCGGTTCGGGATCACCTAGCCGACCGGGTTTCGCGGGAGGAAGCCGCCGGTATCATCCTCCGGCCCGACCCCGAGGCGAGTCTGATGCCTGCCGACTTCGACACGATCGTCAACCTCGCCAAGCGGCGCGGCTTCGTGTTCCAGTCCTCCGAGATCTACGGCGGGCTGCGCTCCGCCTACGACTACGGGCCGCTCGGCGTCGAGGTTCTCCGCAACGTCAAA
>CAYGCW010000167.1:6163-6533 GCA_964348465.1 uncultured Acidimicrobiia bacterium
CTGCGAGACGACATCGTGGGAGTCGACTCGGCGATCATCCAGTCCCGCGTCGTGTGGCAGACGTCTGGCCACGAGACGACCTTCCACGATCCGCTCGTCGAGTGCACCAACTGCAACAACCGGTTTCGCTTCGACAAGCTGGAGGATCCCGAGCAGTGCCCGGCGTGCGGCAAGCGGGGCGCGTTCACGGAGCCGCGTGAGTTCCAGCTGATGCTGCGCACTCACATGGGCCCGGTCGCCGACGACGAGAACCTCGTATACCTGCGCCCGGAAACGGCGCAGGGCATCTTCATCAACTACGAGAACGTGCGGCGCACTGCCCGGATGCGGATCCCTTTTGGCGTCGCCCAGATCGGCAAGGCGTTCCGCA
>CAYGCW010000168.1:0-6440 GCA_964348465.1 uncultured Acidimicrobiia bacterium
TGCTGCGGATGCGCTTGGTGAGGCTGCGCACCCGCTCGACCAGCTCCAGGAGCTCCGGGCCCTCTTGGCGGACCAGCGTCTCCCCCAGCAGGTTGCCGAGGAGCCGGATGTCGGCCCGCAGGGCGGCGTCGCGGGGCGATGCGAGGTGGTCGGCCATCAGGTCCGGCAGGGTAGTGGAGGACCCGCCGGCCTCACGGTGCGCGACGCGCCACCCGGTATCGTGCCCGCGTGCGCGTCCTGTTCCTCGTCACCCGCTTCCCCTGGCCGCCGTGGCGCGGCGACCAGGTGCGGGCCTATCACCTCCTGAGGGAGCTGGCGGCCCGTCACGAGATCACTCTCACCGCGCTGGTCGCCCGGCGGCCGGCGCCCGACCAGGTCGCGGCGGTGGCGGCCCTCGGCGTGGACCTGCGGGTGGTCCGGTTGGGCAGCGCCGGCGGGCTGGTGGCTCCGCTGCGGGCGGCCGCCGGCGATCGACGGCCCATGCAGGCCCTCCTCTACGAACGGCGAAGGGCGGCCCGCCGGGTCGCAGACGTCGTGGCATCTGCGCCTTTCGACCTCGTGCACGGCCTTCTCGTGCGCAGCGCCCCGTTCGTCCCCGCATCGGGTCCGCCGGTGGTGCTCGACTTCGTCGATGCTCTGTCGGTGAACCTCGCCGCCCGGGGCCGGCGTGATCGGCCGCTCGCCCGCCGGGCGGCCCGCTGGGAGGCCCGGCGCATCTCCGCCTACGAGCGCGAGCTCCTCGGGCAGATCGACGCCGGAATCGTCGTATCGGAGCAGGACCGCGCCGCTCTCGGCTCTCCACCCGGCTTGCGGGTCGTCCCCAACGGCGTCGCCGACCAGTTCTTCGACGCCCGCGCCGAGCGGAGGCCGGGGCGGGTGCTGTTCGCCGGCAACCTCGGGTATTTCCCCAACGTGGATGCTGCTCGCTGGCTGGCGCGGGAGATCTTCCCGCTGGTGCGGTCCCGCCACCCCGAGGCGACGCTGCGGCTGGTCGGCGCCCGGCCCGCCCCCACGGTGCGGCGGCTGGCGCGCCTGCCGGGCGTGGAGCTGATCGGCGAGGTCGACGACATGGCGGTCGAGGTGGCGGCGGCGGCGGTGGTGGTGGCCCCGCTGCGGGCCGGCTCCGGCATCCAAAACAAGGTCCTGGAGGCGATGGCGGCAGGCACGCCGGTGGTGACGATGCCGGGGGTGGCAGACACGTTGGGCCTGCTGCCCGGCCGGCACGTGGCGACGGGCTCGAACGCCTTCGAGCTGGCGGACGCCGCCGCAACGCTGCTCGCCGACCCCGCAGGCGCGGCGGCCATGGGGGCCACCGCCCGCGAGCAGGCATCGGCGCGGTTCCGCTGGTCCCGAGCGGCGGCGGCGGTGGAGGAGATATGGGAGTCCGTTCGCCGCAGTTGAACATTGCCGTGCTGGCGCCGGGCCGCCGCTAACGTCCGGCCTCTGACGCCCCTGCGGCCGGGGGCGATGAATGGGAGACGCTGCGGGGATGACGACTGCCACCGACCTGGCTTCGTGGCGGCTGCTCCGCCGCCTCATCAGGGACGGGACGCTGGTGATCGCGGCGGGGAGCGTGGTTGCCGGCCTCGGCGCGTACGCGTATCAGATCCTCGCCGGCCAGGTCCTCGGCGCCGTCGACTTCGCGCCGCTGTCGGTGCTGCTGACCATCCACTTCCTGGCCTTCTCGGTGGTGCTCATGCCCATCGAGCAGCTCGTGATCCGCCACATGGCGCTGGCGCCCGACGAGCCGGCGGTGCCCGCGGTCGCCTGGTGGACGACGGGGCTGCTCGCCGCCGGGGCCGGCGCGTTCGCGCTCGCCACCCGGGAGCGCTTCTTCGAGGGCCAGTGGGAGTTCGCCCTGGTCGCCGCGGGCAGCGTCGTCACCCATGCCGTGTTCGCGATCGGGCGCGGCTACCTCGCCGGCCGGGGCGACTACCCGGCCTACGGCTACTCCTCGGCGGCCGCGGTCATGGTCAGGCTTGCCGCCACCGCCCTGGTCCTCGCTCTCGGCGCCACCGCGCTCGGTTTCGGCTGGGCGCTGGTCGTCGGGGCGCTGGCGGTGCTGGCGTGGCGGCCCGCCCGACGGCGCCCGCAGCGAAGGCCCCGCAAGGACCTGTCCGGGCGGCTGCTGTTCGGGTTGGTGCTGGCGGCCGGATCGTCGCAGGTGCTGCTGCTCGCCGGCACTCTCGTGGCGGCGCTGCTGACGACGTCGGCCGTGGTGGTCAGCACCGTGTTCGCCACGTTCACGCTCTTCCGGGCTCCGCTCGTGCTCGGCTACAACCTCCTGGCGCGGGTGCTGCCTCCGTTCACCGTGATGGCCAGGGCGGGCAAGCAGCGGGAGCTGAACATCTGGGCGCTCCGGATCGTCGGCACCGGGGTCCTGGGAGCGGGGGTCGCCGCCGCTGGGGGCGGGCTGCTGGGGCCGTGGGTCATCGCCAAGGCCTTTGGCGCCGACTTCCGGCCCGACTGGCCGTTCGCGGCGCTCGTGGCGGCCGGGGTCGTGCTGGCCGGCGCCGGGCTGTTCGTGGGTCAGGTGCTGGTCGCCCGCGCCGACGCCGCCCGGCTCGTCGGCGCCTGGTTGGTCGCCGTGGCCACCGCGGTCGGCGCCTTGTTCCTCCCCGTCACCGACCCGGCGTTGCGGGTCGGTGTGGCGTTCCTGATCGGCGAGATCGGCGCTCTCACGGCCCTGCTGGCGGGGGTGATGGTCACGCCTTCGGCCCGGCGGGCTGCGGTGGCGCGGTGAAGCCCGGCTACCAGATCGCCAAGCGGGCGCTCGACCTGGTCGCCGCCGTCGCCCTCCTCGTGATCCTGGCGCCGCTGCTGGCGGCGGCGGCGGTCGCGGTTCGGCTCGACTCGAACGGGCCTGCGATCTTCCTCCAGCTGCGGGTCGGCCGCGGCCGGCGCAGCTTCCGCATGGCGAAGTTCCGCACGATGCGGGCCGGAGGAGACGACGAGGTGCTCCGCGAGCACCTGGAGCGGCTCGCCGCCGGTGAGCGCGGCGTCGGCCGGCTGCGCGTCGAGGACGACCCCCGCATCACCAGGGTGGGGCGGCTGCTGCGACGGTGGTCGATAGACGAGCTGCCGAACCTGTGGAACGTGGTGAGGGGCGAGATGTCGCTCGTGGGTCCCCGGCCGCTGGTGCCGTTCGAGGTCGAACTGCTCGGTGACGAGGCCGCTCCCCGGTTCCTGGTGCGGCCCGGAATCACCGGCCTGGCCCAGATCGAGGGCCGCGACGAGCTGGACATCGAAGCGCGCACCCGCCACGACCTCGAGTACGTGCAGAACCGCAGCATGGCGCTCGACCTGCGCATCCTCGCCCGGACCGCGGCGGCCCTGGTCCGCACCCCCGGCTGACCCGGCTCAGCCGCTGGCGCCCGCAGTCGTGGTCGTCGTCGACGTGGTGGTCGTGGTGGCCAGCTCCTCGGGGCTGAGCCCGCAGGTCTCGTCGAGCGTGGAGAGTCCGAGCCGGGCGATGGCCTCGGCCGGGGACAGCTCGAAGATCACGCCCACGTGCTCCCGGATCAGCGCCACGTTCGGGTAGGGGTAGCGGTCCTCGGTCCAGCCGGCGTTGTAGATCGGGGGCTCGATGCTGACCACGACGATCTCTTCGGTGTCGACCTTGGTCGCCAGCTCGATGATGTCGGGAACCCTGCGGATCGGGATGTCGGTGTCGACGTTCTCCTTGATGATCTCGGCCAGACGCGGGAACGCCAGCAGCAGGCGAGGCGGGTCGGCCTCCTCCATGACCGCCTCCAGCACGCAGCGCTGCCGCCCCATGCGGTTGTAGTCGTCGGAGAGGCGACGCGAACGGGCGTAGGCGAGCGCGGTGTGGCCGTCCATCCGGTGGATGCCGGCGGGGATGTCGACCTCCACGAAGGAGCCGTCCTCGTGCGGGTACTCGGGGTCGTAGACCCGCTGCGGCACGTTGATCGTGACGCCGCCGATGGCGTCGATCATCGCCACGAAGCCGTCGAGGTTGACCAACGCGTAGTTGTGGATCGTGATCCCGAGCAGCTCGCCAAGCGCGGTCTTTACGGCCTCGGCGCCCGGGTTGCGGGCACCCGGGAACTTGTCGGGGTTGTTGACGCCGTAGTCGTACAGCTCGTTGGCGATCCGCGGGAAGCAGTTGCAGTCCCACGAGCTGGCGGGCGGCGGGAGCGGGATGCGGACCACGTTGCGAGGCACGGCGAACATCGCGGCCCAGCCGGTCTCGGGATCGACGCTGGCCACGATCATCGTGTCGGTGCGGACGCCGCGACGCCCGACGCCGGCGTCGCCGCCCATCAGGAGGATGTTGTAGCGCTCGCCGGGCTCCCACAACGGCGGCGGGGGCGGCGGCTCGGTGGTGGTCGTGACGACCGTCGCTCCGGTCACCGCCCCGGGCTCCGAGGTGCCGTCGCCGTCGTTCGCTCCCGCGGCCGCCCCGTCGTCCGGAGGTGGGTTGGTGTCCGAGGCGAACACGTCGCCGTCGTCGTCGAACACCGAGGTGATCAGGTCGTACTGGACGAGGTCGTAGTAGCCGACGGCGGCGTGGGGGGCGATCAGCGCGCCGCCGGCCAGCACCGCCATGAACGCGGCGGCGCCGATCGCCGGCCCGGCGTGGATGGGCGCCAGGCTGCGGCCCCTGGCGACCAGGTAGGCGTCGAACACCGCATAGGCCCGGAAGGTGAACAGCGCCGCGTTCGCCACGAGCAGCCACAGCAGGGCGGTCGGCCGGAACGCCAGCTTGAGCACGAACACCTTGCCCTGGAACCAGAAGCCGCCCGCCACGGCGAGCAGCAGCAGGCTGATCCCGAGGAGGATCCAGCCGCGTCTCCGCCGGCCGGCGTACAACTGGCCCGCGCCCGGGATGAGCGCCGATAGCAGTGCTGCGATCACGGGGCGGGGGCTGGTCACCTGGCCGGCGCCTCCCTGAGCCGGCGGGGCTGTCATAGCGCCTTACTGTAGGAGGCCCCCGGCGCTGCGCCGCGCATCGCCGGCGGGTCCGGTCCATGGCCTGGAAGCGCCCCGGCGGGCGTCGAATCTGCAGCTCTCGAGCTGACGGAACCCGCGGCGCCGCGCCGTCAGCCCGTGCCCCAGGTGTCGCCGCCGGCGGTCTGGCGGAAAGCGAGATCTCCCGCCAGCCACAGCGTCCGCGAGAACGGAAAGAGGAGGATCGGCACGATCACGTTCACGGCCACCACCACGGCGAGCACCAGCGGCCACGGCGGGTCGGGCCACGTGCCGACGATCAGCGCAACGAACACGGCCAGGAACACGGCCTCGGTCACGGCCAGGTTGACCATCACCGCTCCTGTCCAATAGCCGACCTCGCGGTCGAAGGCCAGACCGCAGGTCGGGCAGGCCTCCTTCATGCGGAACCAGCCTGAGAAGAGGCCTCGGGCGCCGCAGCGGGGGCAGCGCAGCCGGGCCCCCCGGCCGAGCAGGCGGCCCGCTGAGAGCGGCTCAGAGGCTGCTGGGGGGCCGGGCGGGCGGGAAGCGCTCATCCCGGTGGTTTGTAGCAGGGCGGGCTGGTGCGTCGGCGCTGCCGCCTTGGCGCATCCGCCACGTCGGCAAGAGGGAGGGGATCGAGCCGGTCGCTCGATCCCCTCCAACCCCCACCATCTAGCAAGCCGATACTGCCGCTAGGGGTAGCTGACCGACACCACCTCCGTCGTGAGCCCGCCCTTCAGCGTGACCGTGATCGTGTAGGCCTGGTCCGCCTTGGCCTTCTTCTGGAAGAAGAAGCCGAGCTTCAGCGCCTCGAGCGGATCGATGGTCAGGTCGCTGCCCATCTCGAAGACGGTGATAGTCGCATCGGTGGGATCGTCCGTTCCGGTCCAGATCGTGTTCTGAGCGCCGAACAGAATCGACTTCAGATCGCCGTTGGCCTCCGGCCAGGTGATGTCGATCTGCATGATCGTCAGGACGTCCTCACCGGTGTTGTTGAGCAGCACGTCGATCTTCTTACCCTTGACCACCGGCTGGTTGCGGATCTCCACCTTGAGCTGGCGAATGATCTGCACGCTGGCGGTATCCGACACCTTCTCGTCCGTGCCGTAGTCCGAATCCGAGTCGGTCCCGTCGGCGAACGCCGTGTTGGGCACGTTTTGCGGCTGGACCACATCACCACAGCCCTTGAAGAAGCCGTTCTGGTTGTACCGCAGGATCGAGTAGGACGCGATCTGCCAGTTCACGTCGACACCCTCGACCGGACCGTTGGCGTCACCCGAGCCCCAGCCTCCAGTGAAGGGATCGGAGCACGAGATGTGGATGGTGAACGGTGGATCGTCGCCTGGCGGGTCGAAGACGATCTCGTTCTTCGTGCCGGTGTACGGCAAGATCGTTTCGTTCCCATCCGGGTCGGTCAGGATCAGCGTCGCCGCTCCGTCAGTGTCGCTCGAGCCCTCCAGCACGTAGCCGTCGAGGAAGACGAACCGGAACTCGTCACCTTCGGTCGT
>CAYGCW010000169.1:0-6429 GCA_964348465.1 uncultured Acidimicrobiia bacterium
GGGAATCGAACCCACGACCTGCCGCTTACAAGGCGGCTGCTCTACCAACTGAGCTACGCCAGCGGGGACGCCTCAGGTTACCGTGCCGCGAGCCCGGGCCACTTCGTATGCTGCGAGGGCCGCCGCCACCGAGGCGTTGAGGCTCTCGACGCCCGAGGCGATCGGGATGCGAGCCCTGACATCGACCCGCTCGGCCACCAGCCTGCTGAGGCCGCGCCCCTCGGCGCCGACGACCACCACCACCGGCTCGGTGAGCAGATCCAGCCCGAACAGCGGCGTCTCGCCGTCGGCGGTCAACCCGACCGTCCACACGTCGCGCCGCCGCAGCTCCGCCACCGCATCCGCCAGTGAGGACACCCGCACCACCGCCAGCGTCTCCAGTGCCCCGGCGGCCGCTTTGAAGGCCACGGCCGACAGCGGCGCCGCCCGCCGGGCGGGAACGATGAGGCCACCGAGCCCGGCCGCCGCCGCGCTGCGGGCGACGGCACCCAGATTGCGCGGATCCTCCAGATGGTCCTGTGCGATCAGGGCGGCCGGCGTCACCCGGCCGAGCGCCTCGTCCAGCGTCGCCAGCGGCAGTGGCCGCGCCTCGGCAACCAGACCCTGGGGAGCGTCGGTCTCGGCGAGATCGGCCACGTCCGTTACGAATTCGACCGCCGCCCCGGAACGGCGGGCGGCGTCGACGACCGCGGCGACTTCGGGCACCCGGCGCCGAGCCTCGGCAACCGTGAGGTGGGTGACGCGGCCAGCTGCCACCGCGGCGGCGACGGCGTGGAGGCCTTCGACCCTACACCCGGTGCCAGCGGGTGCCATCGGGGCCGTCCTCGAGGTGGATGCCGAGACCGGCGAGTTGGTCGCGGACGGCGTCGGCTGCCGCCCAGTCGCGGTCGGCGCGGGCCCGTTCCCGGTGGTCCACGAGCACCTCCACCGTGGCGGCGGCGTCGGCGCCGGCGGGGACGCCGAGGGACGTGGCGAGCGCGGCCAGGTCGCCGGTGAGATCGGCGATGCTCTCGTCCGGCTCGGCCAGCCCGAGCACGTCGACGATGACGTCGTAGGCGGCGACCAGCGACGCCGCGTCCTCACCCACGTCGAGCCGCCGGTTTCCCTCCCGGACGGCGTCGAACAACGCTGCCAGGCCCGCCGCCGTGTTGAAGTCGTCGTCCATGCCGGCCCGGAAGGCGGCGATGACCTCGGGCTCGGGATCGGCTTCCGGCACCCCCTCGACGCGGCGGCGGAAGCTCCACAGCCGGTCGAGCTGAGCTGCGGCGTCGGCGAGGCCGTCCTCGGTGAAGTCGAAGGGGTCCCGGTACCGTTTGCGCAGGTACAAGAGCCGCACGGCCAGTGGCGGGTAACGGTCGATCGCGTCGAGCAGGCCCACCAGGAGCCCGGTGGACTTGGCCATCTTCTCGCCGCCGAGGTTCAGCAGGCCGTTGTGGAGCCAGTAGCGGGCGAACGGCTCTGCGCCTACGGCCGCCTCGCTCTGGGCGATCTCGTTCTCGTGATGCGGAAAGATCAGATCCGCGCCGCCGCCGTGGATGTCGAAGCCGAACCCGAGGTACTCCAGCGCCATCACCGAGCATTCGATGTGCCAGCCGGGACGCCCCGGCCCCCAGGGCGACTCCCAGCTCGGCTCTCCGGGCTTGGCCGCCTTCCAGAGAGCGAAGTCGGCCGGGTCCCGCTTGCGCTCGTCCGGCGCGACCCGGGCGCCGGCCTGCAGCTCGTCGACGTCGCGGCCCGACAGCTTGCCGTAGCCGGCGAACGACCGCACCGCGAAATAGACGTCGCCATCGGCCTCGTACGCGTGACCCCGCTCGATCAGGCGTGTGGTCAGCTCGATCATGCCGGGCACGTGCTCGGTGGCGCGCGGTAGGTGATCCGGGTCACGAATGCCGAGGGCGCGGAACCCCCGCCGGAACTGCTCCTCCGCTTCGGCAGCCACCTGCTCCGGAGTGACGCCGCGCCGCTGCGCCTCGGCGATGATCTTGTCCTCGATGTCGGTGACGTTGGTCACGAAGGTGACGTGGTAGCCCCGCCACTCGAGGTAGCGGCGAATGACGTCGAACACGACGGCGTAACGGCCGTGACCGAGGTGCGGCGACGATTGCACGGTGGCGCCGCACACGTACATGCCGACCTCGCCGGCGCGGGCGGGGGTGAACTCCTCCTTGCGGCGGGTGAGGGTGTTGTAGAGCTGCATGGGCCGGGCGATGGTATCAGCAGCCGTTTGGGTAACCTCGGACGCCCCGATCGGAGGCCGCCATTCCCCCCATCGACGCCCTCAACGGCTCCCGGCCCGCCGTCCTGGGCCATCGGGGCGCCTCCGCCCACGCCCCGGAGAACACCGTGGCTGCGTTCCGGCTGGCTGCCGACCAGGGTGCCGCCGGCGTCGAGCTGGACGTGCGGCGCACCGCCGACGGCGAGCTGGTGATCTACCACGATCCGGTGATTCCCGGCCTCGGGCCGATCGTCGACGCCGGCCTGGCTGCAGTGCGCGCCGTGGCGCCGGCCGTACCCACCTTCGCAGAGGCCATGGCAGCCTGCGCCGGCTTCCTCGCCAATGTCGAGATCAAGAACTCGCCCGGAGAGCCGGACCACGACCCCGCCGACGCCGTGGCCGCCATGGTGGCCGCCTGGGTGGCGGAGGAGGACGCCTACGACCGGGTCCTGGTGTCGTCGTTCAATCCCGCTACGGGCGCCGCCGTCAGAGCCGCCGACCCGGGCATCCCCACCGGGCTGCTGATGGCGGCCGGCAGCCTCGGGAAGGGCGTCGACGCCGAGGGCGGCGTTGCGCTGGCGGCCGCCGCCGGTCACCGGGCCTTCCACCCCTCGGTCGCGCAGCTCGCCGGTGACGCCGCGGCCCGGGTGGTGGCCGCCGCCCGCGCCGCCGGGCTGGCCGTGGTGGTCTGGACCGTCGACGATCCCACAGAGATCCGCCGCCTCGCCGACGCCGGGGTGAACGGCATCATCACCAACGACCCGGCGGGGGCCCGGCGGGCGCTGGGTTAGCCGGCCGGCGCCAGCACGGCCGTGGCCGTGGCCGCCACGCCCTCGTCCCTGCCGACGAAGCCCATCCCGTCGGTGCTCGTCGCCTTCACGGAGACCGCGGTGCCGGCCAGGCCGAGCGCGGCCGCGAGGGCATCCTGGATCGCAGCCCGGTGCGGCGCCACCCGCACCGTCTCGGCGATCACGGTGGTGTCCACCGACGCCGGCTCGTACCCGGCCGCCCGCACCAACGCCACCACCCGGCGCAGCAGCTCCATCGAATCGGCGCCCCGCCAGCGGGGGTCGGAGGACGGGAAGTGGTCGCCGAGGTCGCCGAGGGCCGCCGCTCCGAGCATGGCGTCGGCTACGGCGTGGGCCAGCACGTCGCCGTCCGAGGTGGCGGCGAGCCCGCGGCTCTCGTCGACGACCACTCCGCCCAGGCGCACCGGCGGCGCCCCTCCGAAGGGGTGGGCGTCGCAACCCCATCCGACGCGCGGCGGCCCGCTCGCAGGCCGACCGAGCAGGGACGCCACGACGGCCAGGTCATCGGGAAACGTCACCTTGAGGTTCGCAGGCTCTCCGGGCACGGTGGCGACCCGCCCGCCGGCCCGCTCCACCAGCTCGGCGTCGTCGCCGGCGTCGGCATCGTCGGCGGCGTGGGCACTTCGCAACGCGTCGGCCACGAACCCTTGCGGCGTCTGCACGGCTGCCAGCCCCGACCGGTCGGCGGTGCCGACCACCAGGTCGCTCTCCACGTGCTTCACGGCGTCCCGCAGCAGGAGTGCCGGCACCACCCCTTCCACGTCCCCGGCGCGTAACCGATCGAGGACTCGCCCCGCCAGGACCGCAGTGGCCAGCGGCCGGGCGGCATCGTGGACCAGGACGTGGTCCACGTCCCCCGGCACGCGGGCGAGGCCGGCCGCGACCGAGTCCCGCCGCCGTTCTCCCCCCGGCACGCCCCCGGGCACACTCCCCACCACGACGACCTCACCGGCGCCGGCATCGGCCAGGCAGTCACGGGCCCAGCGCCACAGCGGCTTTCCGGCGAGGTCGACCTCGTGCTTGGCACGCCCGAAGCGCCGGCCGGCGCCGGCCGCGACCACGATCCCCCAGAAGGTCACGTCTCCAGGCGTGCGAACATCAAGCGCCCGACGGACGTGCGAAGGGTGTTGGCGACCTCGACGCGCACCGTCTCGCCCAGGAGCTTCGCCCCGCCTTCCACCACCACCATCGTCCCGTCCTCCAGGTAGCCCACGCCTTGCCCGGGCTCGGAGCCCTCCCGCTCCAGCGTCAGCTCGAAGCGGTCGCCGCTCACCACCGCCGGCCGCAGCGACTCGCCGAGCGCATGCGGGTTGAGCACCCGCAGCCCGCGCAGCTCCGCGGCCTTGGCCAGGTTGTGATCGGTCGTGACGAGCGTAGCGCCGAGGCGTTCGGCCAGTGCCAGCAGCTTGGCGTCCACTTCGGTCTGGAGCGGCATCGTGTCCTCGAGAACCGAGAACTCGACGCCGGCGACGTCCCGCAGAGCATCCAGCACGTCGAGGCCGCGCCGGGCCCGGCGACGGCGGTTGCGATCTCTGGCGTCGGCCAGGCCCTGTAGCTCGTCGATCACGAACGCCGGCGCCGACACCGCGCCTCTCATCAGCCCGGCTCGGGCCAGTTCGAGGATGCGTCCGTCGATGGCGGCAGACGAATCGACGAGGAACGCCGGGGCGGTCTCACCGTGGGCGGGGCGGGCCCACGGGTCCCGGGGCCGCAGTCCCACGGCCGACAGCAGGTCGTGGGAGCGCTCTGCGAAGATGCGCCCACCGAACGCGGCGCAGACGAGGACGAGCAGCGCCCCGAGCGGCCAGCCCACCACCTCCGGGAGCAGCACCACGGTCGGCACCGCCACCACGACGGCCACGAACACGCCGAGCCCTGCGCCGAACGCGCCTGCGAACAGCTCCGGACCCGAGGCCCTGGCGACCAGCCGCGGCGCCTCGTGGATCAAGCGGCGCACCCAGCGGCCGATGACTCCGCCGACGACGTAGCCCAGCCCGGCCCCGATGAGTGCCCCGGTGACCACGGCGACGTCCTCGTCGATCTCCCACCACGACACGGCCAGCTTGCCCATCAGGAACCCGGCTGCGGTGGTGGCCAGCGTGATGAGGAGGCGAATCGCCTCGACGATCGCCCCGGCGCGGGCAGGGCCGTTCATCGGGCGCCTTCGCCGCGGCGACCGCTCAGGAGTTGATGGTTGGCTTCAGAACGCGTCACAGCCGATGTATCGGCCCGGGATCGGGGCGACGTGAGGCTTTGTCAGGACCGGGGCGATCAGTCCTCGCCCAGCTCCCACAGCGGGCTGAGCGACAGGAGCTGGTCGAAGTAATGGCGGAGGTGGTGCGCCCGCGTGCTGCCCACCCCGTCGACCTGGTCGAAGTCGCCGACGGAGGCGTGCAGCATCTTCTGGAAGTCGCCGAAGTGGTCGATGAGCGACGATTTCACGGTCTCGGGGAGGCGGGGCACCCTGCTGAGGATGCGGTACCCGCGAGGCCGGACGTGGGATTCCAGCGATCCCAGGCTCAACGCCGACGCCACCTTTCCGATGTCGTACAGGGCCTCGGTCGGGACGTCTCCGAGGCGGTCGAGCTGGTTGCTGCGGATGGCCGACTTCTTGCCGTAGTCGTTGTAGATCAGGTCGGCGGCGCCGTCGATGCCCTCGGTGAGGTCGGCGAGCTGCAATCGGATCAGGTCGCCCTCCCGGCCCAGCTCGACGGCGACCCGCTCGAGGTCGGCGCCGAGGCGAACGACCAGTGCGGCGCGCTGCAGGGGCAGCACCACGTCACGGGTGATGGCGACGTCGTCGACCTCCGCCTTCGTGAGCTGCTCCTCGGCGTCGTCGAACCGGCGCCGGAACCGCTCGAGTGACTGGATGCTCTGGTTGGCGTGGGCAAGGAGCGACGTGGGGCTCTGCAGCTCGTACTTGCCGGCGCCGCTGAACACCGAGGCCTTGCTGCGACCTTCGCTGACCGACACGACGGGGAGCTTCGTCTGGCGGGCCACCCGCTCGGCAGTCCGGTGACGGGTACCCGTCTCCTCGGTGGTGATCGACGGGTCGGGGATCAGGTGGACGTTGGCCTTGAGGATGTAGCGGACCTCGGCGTCGACGACGATGGCGCCATCCATCTTCGCCAGCTCGGCGAGGCGCTGGGGAGTGAACACGGCTCCGTCGAGGTCGAAGCCGCCGGAGCAGATGCCGTCGACCGCCTCCCGCGACCCCAGCACGATCAGGGCCCCGGAGTCCTGCTGGAGGATGAGCTCGAGGGCCTCGCGCAGGCGGGTGCCGGGCGCGACGAGGCGCTCGATCTCGAGTGCAGAGGCGGCGCCGACGGACTCGGTCATTGCGGCGGGAAGGCTACTACAGCCGTGCACCCCGGATCGCGCGCCGCGGGGCCCGTTTCTGCCCCG
>CAYGCW010000170.1:0-6423 GCA_964348465.1 uncultured Acidimicrobiia bacterium
CGCCCCCAATGTCACCGCCCCGGCATCACGTTCCCTGGTCCCAGCTGTCCAGGTAGGCGACCTGGTCGTCGGTGAGCTGTTCGAGCCCGGCGCCCTCGGCCTCGAGCTTGAGGGCGGCGACGCGGCGATCGATCTCCTCGGGCAGCCGGTACACCGTCGGCTCCAGCCCGCTGCGCTCTCGCACCAGCCACTCGGCGGCGAGCGCCTGGTTGGCGAAGGACAGGTCCATAACGTCCGGCGGGTGGCCTTCGGCGGCGCCCAGGTTGACGAGGCGCCCCTCGGCGGCGAGCAGCAGCCGGCGGCCGTCCTCGAGCGCGAACTCCTCGAGGTTGGGGCGCAGGGTCCGCCGACTCACGGCCATGCCCGCCAGCGACCCCAGGTCGAGCTCGATGTCGAAGTGGCCGGCGTTCGCCAGCAGAGCGCCGTCCTTCATGGCCTCGAAATGCTCGCGCCGCAGGACGTGCTTGTTGCCGGTGACGGTCACGAAGACGTCGCCCTCTGCGGCGGCGTCGAGCGCCGTCCGCACCCGGTAACCCTCCATCACCGCCGAGAGAGCGCGTACCGGATCGACCTCGACGACGATCACCGACGCTCCCAGCCCATCGGCGCGGGAGGCGACGCCTCGGCCGCAATCGCCGAAGCCGATGACCACCACCGTCTTGCCGGCGATCAGCATGTTGGTCGTCCTGATGATCCCGTCGAGAGCGGATTGCCCGGTCCCGTGGCGGTTGTCGAACAGGTGCTTCGTCTCAGAGTCGTTGACGGCCACCACTGGAATGCGCAGCACGTCGTCTTCTGCCATGGCCTTGAGCCGGATCACCCCGGTCGTCGTCTCCTCCGTTGACCCGAGGACCTGCTGGCCGGCGCGGTCGCGGTGCAGGACGGTGACCAGGTCGGCGCCGTCGTCCATGGTGATATCGGGCTGCGTGTCGAGTACCGCGTGGATGTGGCGGTAATACGTCTCGTCGTCTTCCCCGCGGATGGCGAACACGGGGACGCCGTCGGCGACGAGCGCCGCGGCGACGTCGTCCTGAGTGGACAGCGGATTGGAGGCGCAGAGCGCCACCTGGGCGCCGGCGTCCCGAAGCGCCAACATCAGGTTGGCGGTCTCGGCCGTCACATGCAGGCACGCGGCGATCGAGCGGCCGGCTAGCGGCCGCTCGCTGCGGAAGCGCTCGCGCAAGCCCGACAGCACGGGCATCCGGCGCCCGGCCCACTCCACCCTCAGCCGCCCGGCGTCCGCGAGAGTGGGGTCGGCGATGTCGAAGTCCATCAGAGCTCTCCTCGTCGGGAACGGGTCGGGAGCGCGACGTTAGCCCGGCCGGTAGGCCTCTTCGGCCAGCATCCAGGGAACGCCGTCGCGGACCGGGTAGTGGAGGCCGCACCGAGTGCACCGCAGCGCCGACTCCTCGACCACCTCTTCCAGATCTCCGTGGCAGTCGGGGCACACCATGATCTCCAGAAGGTCGTCGGCGATCAGCTCAGCCATCACGACCTCCGACGAGCTCCCGGACCCGCCCGACCAGCCGGGCGACCCCGTCCTCGGTCTCCGCTTCGACGTTGAGCCGCAGCACCGGCTCGGTGTTCGAAGGGCGCAGGTTCAGCCAGCGTTCCTCCCACTCCAGGGTCAGGCCGTCGGTCCAGTCCGGTTCGGCATCTCCGAAGGCGGCCGCGACCCGCTTCATCGCGCCCGGTTTGTCGTCGACATCGAGGTTGATCTCGCCGCTCTGGAAGTAGGGCTCGAATTCGCGCCGCAACTCGGACAGCGGCCGGCCGTCCTCGGCGAGCACCCGCAGCAGCACCAGCATGGCGAGCAAGCCGGAGTCGGCGCGGTAGTTGTCCCTGAAGTAGTAGTGGCCGCTGTGCTCCCCGCCGAACACCGCGCCGGTGTCGGCCATGACCTCTTTGATGTATGAATGGCCGACCCTGGTCCGCACCGGCGTGCCGCCGAGGCGGCGAACGGTCTCCGGTACCGCCCGACTGCAGATGAGGTTGTGCACGATCGTCGCTCCGGGCTCGCGCTCCAGGAACCAGCTGGCCACGATCGCCGTGGTCGTGCTCCCCGACAAAGGCCGGCGCAGGTCGTCGACGAAGAACGCCCGGTCGGCATCGCCATCGAACGCGACCCCGATATCCGGCGTGGTCCGTTCCATGAGGTCGAGCAGGTGGGCGAGATTCTCGGGCTTCAGAGGGTCGGGGTGGTGGTTGGGGAAGTTGCCGTCCGGATCCAAGTAGAGCCCCAGCAGCTCGGCATCGATGTGGTCGAACAGAGAGGGGATCACTGCGCCCGCCATCCCGTTGCCGCCGTCGACGGCTACCCGCAGACCCTCGATGGCGTCTCCACCGGCCACCTCGAGCAGGTGGTCGACGAACCGGTCGCGGTAGTCGGCCGCCGTCACCACGCCGGGCGCGGCCGCGTCCGCGACGCCCCGGGCCGCCAGCTCTTTGATCTCGGGCAGCCCCGATTCGGCACCGACCGGCTTGGCCCCCGGCCGGCACAGCTTGATCCCGTTCCAGCCCTTTGGGTTGTGAGACGCAGTGATCATCGCCCCGTGCACCTGCTCGGCGCCGGCGACGAAGTAGACCATGTCGGTCGTGATCTCGCCGATGTCCAGCACGTCGGCACCCGCGCCGGTGGCGCCCGCGGCAAACCCCGCCGCAAGGTCGGGCGACGACAGGCGACAGTCGTGGCCGACCGCGATGCGATCGGCGCCCGTGTACACGGCGAACGCGCCACCGATGCGCCTCGCCACCTCCGGGTCCAGCTCGGAGGGCGTCCGGCCTCTGATGTCGTACGCCTTGAAGATCGAGTCGAGGTCCACTTCACCACCGGTCGCCAGCGGAGCGGCATTCTAAAGGGCGAGCGCCCCACCCCTAGACTTGCCGGCCCGATGACCGACCCCACTCCCCCCCGCGACGCCGACCCGGCGCGCCGCGTGCCGGACATCACGGTCGTGATCCCGGTCTACAACGAGGCGTCGTACATCCCGGAGGCGCTGCCGGCGATCCTGGCGCAGGTCGAGACGGTGCCGGGCACGGTCGAGGTGATCATCGCCGAGAACGGCTCCACCGACGGTACGGCCGAGGCTGCGGCGGAGGCCGGCGCCGGATATCCGCACCTGCGCGTGCTCCGGCTCCCGGAGCCGGACTACGGCGCGGCCATGCGAGCGGGCTTCGCGGCGGGCCGCGGCGAGTGGCGGGTCAACTTCGACATCGACTACTTCTCGGGCAGCTTCCTGGCCGAGGTGCTGGCGGTGGCCGGCGACGCCGACCTGGTGCTGGCCTCGAAGCGGGCTGCAGGCGCCGATGACCGCCGCTCGGCGCTCCGGCGGCTCGCCACGCTCGTGTTCAACCTGATCCTGAGAGTGCTCTTCCGGTCGAAGGTCAGCGACACGCACGGCATCAAGGCCGTCCGCGCCGAGGTCGTCGACCGGCTCCTGCCCGTCGTGGCCTCGACGAAGGACCTCTTCGACACCGAACTGGTGCTGCGGGCGGAGCGAGCCGGCTACCGGATCGTCGAGGTGCCGGCGCTGGTCGAGGAGTTGCGGGACACCGACCAGGGCTTGCTGCGCAGGGTTCCCCGCACGCTGGCCGGACTAGGGCGCCTCCGCTGGCGCCTGTGGCGCGAGCCCTGACCGGCTCCGGCGCCGCCGCCATCGCCAGCCGATCGCCACGACCAGCCCGATTCCGGTCAGGGCGAAGCCGCTCAGCTCGGCCCATGTGTAACCGAACTCCAGGACGACCTCCTCCTGCTCCGGCACGACGACCATCAGTGACGGCGCCGCCCGGTAGGGCCCGGCCGCCCCTTCGGCCCGCCAGTTGGGGAAATGGGAGACCTTCACCAGATGCGGCACCCCGACCGCCGTCGTCCGGAACGAGACCCGGTGGTCTTCGACGACGAGATCGGACACGCCGCCGACTTCCCCGATCGGCTCCGAGCGTGCCGGCCAGGGGTCTTCGGGATCGGCCACACGCGGCCAGTTGACCGGGCCGTCGGTCACGATCCACTGATCGAGGCGCTCCACGTCGTCGTACCAGCGCATGGCGGCTTCCTCGAAGCCGTCGCCCTCGAAGACGGCCGGAGTGGTGGTGGCGACCTCGACGAGGTCGTTCTCCGGAAGGGTGAAGATCGCAAAAGGCTCGCTGGTGAAGATCCGGGTCAGCTCGAGGTCGGCCCGCTGCTTCGCCTCCTCGGTGAACGCCACGTAGTAATCCACGCCGAACAGCGGCAGGTGCTTCAGGGCCCGCTCGAACTCGAACGTGTGGTATTGGAGCCCGCGAATGGGATTCGACGGACGGTGTGACACCTCGGCGGCGTTGAGGAAGTGGAACGGCGTGCTCAACGCCGACTCGAACAGCAGCCCCTCCATCGAAGGGTGGCGACCCTCGGTCCAATACGGCAGGAGCATCAGCGCCATGGGAGTTCCGTACCGGTTCAGGTCGCTGTTCGCCTCCCACATGACCCGACCCGGAGGCAGGGTCTCCAGGTGCCCGATGAGTGCCTGGTACTCGGGCCAGGCGTCCTTGCCCTCGTACCCCTGGTAGTTCCACCGTGCCCAACCCGGCGCGAACGACAGTCCGACACCCCCGGCGACGAGGAAGAACAACGCCGCGGCCGCGGTGCCCCATACCAGCGTGGCCCGCGTGAACCGGATCCGGCGCGCCACCTCGAGCACTCCGAGCCCGGCGGCAACGCCCGCCATCAGGAACATCGACAGGTACCAATACGGCAACAGCCGGGCGTTGTAGAGCTTGGTCCACTCGAAGTAGTCGAGCAGGAAGTACCCCGTCACCGGCACCCATGCCATGAAGAAGATCGGACCTATCGGGAAGCGGCGCAGCGCCGCCCAGATCAAGCCCACGATCCCGAGCACCACGATCGGCAAGAACTCTCGCGGCACCACCTTGTCCCAGCCCTCGACAGGATTCCAGTTCATGTCCGCCGTGAAGTTCCCGACTCGAGCCAGCAACGGCACCGCCCAGAACGCCGTCAACGCGAAGCCGAGGCCCCAGGCGCCGGCCACCGGCTTCCAGGCTCGCTTGCGCATCAGCAGTGGGATCGAGACCAGCACCACGACCAGCGTGGTGATGAGGTGGGACAGCGCCGTCAGCGCCAGCACCACCGCGGCCGGCACGCTGAACCCGGTTCCCGCCCGCGACGCCTTGATCACGAGGCCCAGGTACACGAGCGACAATGCCAACGACCACGAGAACGAGTACTCGCCGGCGAGGGTCGCGGCGATGTTGCCCCCGAAGATCGTGTGGCTCTCCATGAACACGAACGTCCCCCCGGAGACTCCGGCGATGGTTGCGACCGGCCGCGAGAAGCCGAGGCAGCGGACCAGGAAGTACGACGCGAACGGCAAGGCGACGAGTCCGGCCAGCGTGACGAGCTTGAACGCCACGCCGTACGGCAGGAACACGTCGAGAGCGACGATGACGAGCGCCGGCAGCGGGAAGTAGAAGTAGAGCACGGGGAAGCCGGCATACCAGTCCATGCTCCATCCCATGATGCGGCCCTGGGGGAGCAGCACGTCGCGGAGGTAGGCGGGAATGTAGACGTGCGCGCCCATGTCGCCGCCGGTGGGCGTGTTGGCGGTGAACACCCACTGCGGCTGCATGATGAAGAAGACGGTGAGGGCGGTGGCGATGAGCGAGCCCATCGCGACGAGCTTCACCTCGCGCGTGATGCGTGCCGTCCGGACGGGGGCAAGCGGCCGCGCCACGGGGGCAGGCGGCGCGTCGGCGAAGTCGGTGTTCGGCCCGGCACCCATGGCCAGCGAGGCTAGTGGCGCGCGCCGGCTAGCGGTTCAGGACTTCGGCTTGCGAGCCATGTCGAGCACGGCGTCGAGGCCGAGCGGCTCCCCCTCACGATCCCACCACCGGTTCTCGCAGCGGTGGCACGAGCAGAAGTGGACCTCGCTGCCGTCGGGCAGCGTCATCTCGATCTGGATGGCGTCTCTCGCCCCGCACTGCGAACACCGTACGGCACGATCTACGGCTCGTGAACGCGATCTGCGGGCGGTCATTCCGCTGCAAGCCTAGCCGTTCCCGGTTCGCTAACCGGTGCCGGTGACGAGATCCCGGGCTTCCCCGTCGGGGTTCAGCTTGCCGAGGTAGCGGGAGCGCCGCCGCCCGTCCTCGCGCCAGTAGGCGTACCAGTAGGGACCATGGGGACAACGCGAGCAGTTGCCTTTGCCGCAGCGGACCCACTGGCGGCGTAGGGCCACCTTGGAGCCGCCCCTGCCGTTGGGGAGCACGACGCCTTGCTGCTCGAGCCGCGCTTGGGCGAGTATCAGCAGCCGGCGCAACTCATGCTCGTCCATGTCGCGGACGGCATCGAGGACGTCCCTATCGATCGGCACCGGGCCTCCCCTGAGGACGGGCCGCGACCACGGGCCCCGGTCAGGCGACTTCGCGCGA
>CAYGCW010000171.1:0-6414 GCA_964348465.1 uncultured Acidimicrobiia bacterium
GTGGTGCGCCGGGTGCGGGCGTTTCATCCTCGCCCCGGAGCGTGGCTGGAGCTGGAGGATGGACGTCTCAAGGTGCTGCGGGCCGCGCCCGCCGAAGACACGAGGCTGCGGCCGGGATGGATCGAGGCCAGCGGCGGGGCCGCCGTCCTCACCGGCGGCGCCGGCAGCGTGGAGCTGCTCGAGGTGCAGCCGGCCGGGAAAGACCCGATGCCCGGCGCCGCGTGGATGAACGGCCGCCGCGGAGAGCCGGCCGAGGTCCGGTAGCCGCAAGCCGGGGCTTGGTCGCCCGCTACTCGACGACGATCCCGTCCAGATCCTCCACGGGGTCCGGGTAGCTCATCCGGAGCGACTTCAACGTCTCCACGAGGATCGTGCTCACGACCAGGTTGCGGTACCACTTGCGGTTGGCGGGGATGACGTACCACGGCGCGAAGGCGGTGCTGGTGCGGGTCAGCACCTCCTGGTAGGCGGCCATGTAGTCGTCCCACCGCGCCCGCTCCTTCAAGTCACCCGGGTTGAACTTCCACCGTTTGTCGGGACGCTCCAAACGTGCCTCGAAGCGTTCCTTCTGCTCGTCCTTGGAGATGTGCAGGTAGAACTTGAGGATCGTGGTGCCCTCGTCGGCCAGCAGCTTCTCGAACGCGGTGATGTGCTCGTAGCGGGGCCGCCAGACCGCCTCCGGGACCAGGTTCTTCACCCGCACCACCAGGACGTCCTCGTAATGGCTGCGGTTGAAGATCACGATCTCCCCGGAGCCGGGGGTCCGTTCATGAACTCTCCACAGGAAGTCGTGGGCCAGCTCCTCGGGCGTCGGCACCTTGAACGAAGCCACCCGCACCCCTTGCGGGTTGACGCCGCGAAACACGTGCCGGATGGTGCCGTCCTTGCCCCCGGCGTCCATCGCCTGGAGGACGACCAGCACCTTGTGCTTGTCCTCGGCCCAGAGCACCCGCTGCAGCTCCCGGAGCTCGTCGCGCAGCTCGCGGAGCCGGGCTGCGCCTGCGTCCTTGCCGTCAGGGAAGAGCGCCTGGTCGTCGGGGTCCCACGCCCCGAGATCGACGGTAGTGCCCGGCTCCACGCGATAGCGGTTCAACTGACTCCTCCTGCTCGACGGCGCCGCCAGCCTACGACGGCCGATACACTCCCGGCACCTTGAGGAAGCCCGCCCGCATCGCGCCGTCGATCCTCGCCGCCGATTTCGCCCGACTCGGCGAGGAGGTCCACCGAATCGAAGGCGAGACCGACATCCTGCACGTCGACGTCATGGATGGCCACTTCGTCCCCAACATCTCTCTGGGCGTCCCGGTGGTCGCTTCGCTGCGGAAGACGACCAGCCTCTACCTGGACTGCCACCTGATGACCACCAACCCTGCGGACTACCTGGCGGAGTTCGCCGCCGCCGGATCGGACCTCGTGACCGTGCACATCGAAGCCGTACCCGACCCGTCCCTGGTTGCCGCCGATGCCAGGGCCGCCGGCCTCGACTTCGGCCTCGTGCTGAACCCGGCCACTCCGTTCGACGCGGTTGCGCCATTCGTGGAAGTGTGCGACATGCTCTTGGTGATGTCGGTGCAGCCGGGCTTCGGCGGCCAGGCGTTCATGCCCGAGGTGCTCCCGAAGGTCGAAGCCGCTCGGAAACTCGTTGATTCCCGGGGTTTGCCGACCGATATTCAGATCGATGGCGGCATCACCCCAGAGACGGCGCCTCCTGCTCGCCGCGCCGGCGCGGACGTGTTCGTGGCCGGGTCGGCGATCTTCAGAGCCGACGACCCGGTGGCAGCGATGGCTGCCCTCAGGGCGGCGATAGAGTCAGCGGAGTGACATGAACGAGCGCATCCTCATCGTCGACGACGACCCGGACATCCTCCAGTTCGTCCGGATGAACCTCGAGCTGGAGGGGTTCACCGTCGCCACCGCCGAGAGCGGCCCGAGCGCCCTGGAGAAGGCCAAGGACTCCCCTCCCGACCTGGTGCTACTCGACATCATTATGCCCGAGATGGACGACCTCACGGTGCTACGGCGCCTGCGAACGATGCCGGCCACCATGAACGTCGCCGTGATCCTGCTGACGGCCAAGGCGCTTGCCGAAGACCGCGTCAAGGGCCTCGACCTCGGCGCCGACGACTACGTCACCAAGCCGTTCGACCTCGAAGAGCTGGTCGCCAGGGTCAAGACCGTCCTGCGGCGCGCCCAGGCGATGCGGGACCTGTCTCCGCTCACCGGCTTGCCGGGCAACTTCCGCATCTCCAGGGAGCTCGAGCAGCGGGTGGAGGCCGAGAAGCCGTTCGCCCTGGTCCATGCCGACCTGGACAACTTCAAGGCGTTCAACGACCACTACGGCTTCATGCGGGGCGACACCGTCATCAAGTTCACCGCTCACGTGCTGCTCGAGGCCGCCAGCGCCTGCGAGGATCAGGAGGCGTTCGTGGGCCACGTCGGCGGCGACGACTTCATCGGCATCATCGACCCCGAGTACGTCGAGGAATTCTGCAAGACCACCATCCACACGTTCGACGATGGCATCCTCGACTTCTACGACACCGCCGACGCGCTCCAGGGCTTCATAGAGGTGACGGATCGGAGGGGCGAGCGGCACGCGTTCCCCATCTGCTCGGTCTCGCTGGGCGTCGCCACCAACACGCGGCGCAAGATCGCCAGCGAGTGGGAGGCCTCGGCCATCGCCTCCGAGATGAAGGAGCACGCCAAGCGCCAGGCAGGCAGCAGCTACCAGATCGACCGTCGGACGACCTGACCCGCTACGTCGGCCTTCCCGGGGCCTGCGAATTCCTCTCGCCGGGTGGTGGCCCACGTGCTCGCCCTCTCGGCAGCCCGCCTTCCTTTCCTGCTCGTCCCCGGCGGCGAGTAGGATGCGATCAGCCCACCTTCGGGGCAGGGTGAAATTCCCGACCGGCGGTGAAAGTCCGCGACCCCCTGCGGGGGTGGACCCGGTGGAACTCCGGGGCCGACGGTGAAAGTCCGGATGAGAGAAGGAGGGCTCGTGCTCTTCCGCGCGCGCGGGCTCCCCCTGGTATGGACGGAGACGGCGCGTGTACGACGAGGCGATGCGGAGGGCGATCTCCCTGGCTGGGACCGCGCCGCGCCCTCACCCCAACCCTCGCGTCGGTGCCCTGGTTCTGGACCGCAAAGGACGCCTCGTCGCCGAGGCCGCCCACGAGGGCGCCGGCCGACCCCATGCCGAGGCGCTGGCGCTCGGCCAAGCGGGCGCCAGGGCCGTCGACGGCACCGTGATCGTGACCCTGGAGCCGTGCGACCACCAGGGCCGCACTCCGCCCTGCACCGACGCCCTCATCGACGCCGGCGTCGCCAGAGTGGTGTTCGGCGCCACCGACCCCGACGGCAGGGTCGACGGCCTCGGCATGGCCAAGCTGAAAGCGGTGGGCATCGAGGTCATCGGCGGCGTGCTCGCCTCTGAGGCCGAAGCCGCCGACCCCGGGTATTTCCACCACCGCCGCACCGGCCGGCCCCGGGTAACGTTGAAGACGGCGGCGACGCTCGACGGCCAGACAGCCGCCGCCGACGGCACCTCACAGTGGATCACGTCGGCAGAGGCCAGGGCCGACGCCCACGCCCTGCGGGCCGAGGCCGACGCCGTGATCGTCGGCGCCGGCACCGTGCTGGCGGACGACCCCCGGCTCAATGTGCGGCTCCCCGATTGGGACGGTCCGCAGCCGTTGCCGGTGGTGATCGCCGGCGCGCGTCCGCTGCCCCCCGACGCCAAGGTCTTCGCCCGTAAGGCGCTCGTTTACGGGCCGGAGCGCATCGAAGTCCCCGCCGAGGTCGTCGCCACGCCCGCCGAAGACGGATCGGTCGACCTCGCCGCCGTCGTCGACGACCTCGGGGAGCGCGCCATCGTCGATGTCCTCGTGGAGGGCGGCGCAACATTGGCGACCGCCTTCTTCGCGGCCGGCCTCGTCGACCGCGCCATCCTGTACCTGGCCGCCAAGGTGGCGGGGGGGCTGGGACGCCCCATCTTCAACCGGGCCTTCCCGACGCTGTCGGCAGCTCGCGACGTGGAGATCATCGAAGTGCGCGCCGTCGGTCCGGACTTGCGCATCGAGTTCGTCGCACTGGGGAGCGAGTGATGTTCACGGGGATCGTCACCGAGGTGGGCACGGTGACGGCCGTGACAGCCACGTCCGGCGGCTGCCGGTTCGTCGTCGAGGCGCAGCAGACCCGTGCCGGCCTCGAGGTGGGGGACTCGGTGGCCGTCAACGGCGTGTGCCTGACTGCGGTCGAGGTCCTGCCCGGCGGCTTCGCAGTCGAGGCCGTCGGCGAGACGCTGGCGCGCAGCAACCTCGGCGCAGTGGCTCCCGGCGACGGCGTCGACCTGGAGCGTCCGGTGCGGGCCGACGGCCGGTTCGACGGCCACGTGGTGCAAGGGCACGTCGATGGCGTGGGCACGGTGACGGCGGTGGCTGCCGAGGGAGACGCCCGCCGGGTCCGCATCCAGGCCCCCGACGACCTCCTGAAATACGTCGTCGAGAAGGGCTCCATCACGGTCGACGGCGTGAGCCTGACGGTCACCGCCGTCGACCGCCGATCCTTCGAGGTCGTACTGATCCCGCACACGCTGGAGGCGACGGTGCTCGGCGGGCGCCTGCCCGGGGCCGCGGTCAACCTCGAGGTCGACGTGCTCGCCAAGTACGTCGAGAAGCTGTTGGAGGCACGGACGTGAACTTCGTCACGATCCCCGAAGCAGTCGAGGCCATCCGGCAGGGCGACTTCGTGATCGCCGTGGACGACGCCAATCGGGAAAACGAAGGCGATCTGATCATCGCTGCGGAGAAGATCACCGAGGAACGCATCGCGTTCATGGTTCGATACACCAGCGGGTTGATCTGTACTCCGGTCGTGGGGGAGCGCCTCGACGAGTTGCAGCTCCCGCTGATGGTGATGGACAACACCGACAGTCATCAGACGGCGTTCACGGTGTCCGTCGACTACCGGTTCGGCACCACCACCGGCATCTCTGCGGCCGACCGGGCTGCCACGATCAGGGCCCTGATAGATCCCGACACCAGCCCGGCCGACCTGGCCCGTCCCGGCCATGTGTTCCCGCTGCGCTACACGGAAGGTGGAGTGCTGGTCCGCCCCGGCCATACCGAGGCCGCCGTCGACCTGGCCCGACTGGCCGGTCTCTACCCGGCGGGGGTGTTGTGCGAAGTGGTCAACGACGACGGGACGATGGCCCGCGGGCACGACCTGGCCCGGTTCGCCAAGGAGCACGACATCCTCATGGTGACCATCGCCGACCTCGTCGACTACCTCAGCGAGCCGGCGTTGGTGAGGAAGGTCGCCGACGCACGCCTCCCCACCGAGTTCGGTGATTTCACCGTGGTCGGCTTCGAAGTGGACAACGGCGCCGGCGAGCAGATCGCCTTGACGATGGGGAACGTGCGCGGTGCGGATCCGATCCTCGTCAGGGTCCACAGCGAATGCCTCACCGGCGACGTGCTGGGCAGCCTCCGCTGTGACTGTCAGAGCCAGCTGCGCGAGGCGCAGGCCCGCATCGCCGCCGAAGGCCGCGGCGTGATCCTCTACATGCGAGGCCACGAAGGGCGGGGCATCGGCCTGATGCACAAGCTGGCGGCGTATGCCCTCCAGGACGACGGCCGCGACACCGTCGAAGCCAACCTCGAGCTGGGCCTGCCGGTCGACGCGCGCGACTACGGGCTCGCAGCGTCGATGCTCAGGGAACTGGGGGTGCGGCGGGTTCGACTGCTCACCAACAATCCGGACAAGCGCGCCGGTCTCGAGGGGCACGCGATCGAAGTGGTCGAGCAGGTGTCCCTGCAGACCGCGCCCACCGACGTGAATCGAGAGTACCTGGCGGCCAAGGCGTCGAAGCTCGGGCACCGCCTCGACCTCCAGCATGAACGTGACTGAGACGTCGCCGGCACCCGATGCCTCCCGGCTGCGGGTCGCCGTGGCCGTCTCGTCGTTCAACGCCCCGGTCACCGAAGGCCTCCTCCGGGGCGCCCTCGAGTACCTCGAGGAAGCCGGCTGCGCCGACGTCACGGTGGCCAGGGTCCCGGGCTCGTTCGAGCTGCCGCTGTTGTGCCGGCGGCTCGCCGAGGCGGGGTTCGATGCCGTCGTCGCCCTCGGTGCCGTGATCAAGGGAGAGACGGACCACTACGAGCACATCGCCACGCAGGCGGCCCGGGGCCTCATGGACGTGACGCTCGCCACGGGAGTGCCGATCGGTTTCGGGGTGCTGACCGCCCGCGAAGCGGGCCATGCCGTGGAGCGGAGCAAGCCGGGACCCGGGAACAAGGGGATCGAAGCTGCCGAGGCCGCGGTGGCGGCGGCGTTGCTGTTGGACGCACTGCCTGGCGGCGCGGCGCGAGTCGAATGAGCGCGGGAGCGGTCCCGGAAGAGATCCTCGCGCACTAC
>CAYGCW010000172.1:0-6325 GCA_964348465.1 uncultured Acidimicrobiia bacterium
GATCTCGACGTCGACGGCGGGGCCGGGCTGGCGGCGGTGGCGGGCGACTTCCTCTCATTTCGCTCGTTGGTGTTCTTCTTGGCCTTCTTCGGCGTCACCGGCCTGGTGCTCCGGGCGCTCGACGCCGGAGGGGCCCTCACCCTCGTCGCCGCAGTGGCGATGGGGGGCTTCGCCATGTGGTTCAACGCCCGGCTGGTGCGGTTCCTGAAGCGGTCGCAGATGAACACGCGCCTCCGCAACGCAGATCTCAGCGGCCGGCCCGCCGAGGTGGTGCTGCCCGTCGGAGCCGGGCAGAAGGGCCGGATCCGGTTCGAGGCGGCCGGCAGCCGGATGTATCTGGTGGCGACCCCGTTCCGGGCCGGCGAGCAGTTCGCCGTGGGGGATAGGGTGGTCGTGGTGGAGGTCGAGAACGGCACGGCGCGCGTCGCTGCCATGGACGAACTGGAGTAGTTCCCGAAAGGAAGCCCGATGACCCAAATCCTGCTGGCCCTCGCCGCACTCGTGGTGATCGTCGTGCTGGTGGTGGTGGCGACGGTCCGCAGCCTCATCATCATCTGCCCGCCGAACCAGATCGCCGTCATCTCCGGGCGGCGACGCGCCCTCAGCGACGGGCGCGACGTCGGCTACCGGGTCCTGCGGGGCGGCCGCACGTTCCGGGTGCCGGTCCTGGAGAAGGTCGACTGGCTGGACCTCAACACGATCGCGATCGAAGTGGCGGTCCACAACGCCTACTCGAAAGGCGCCATCCCGCTCAACGTCCAGGGCATCGCCAACGTCAAGCTGTCGAGCCGGGAAGGGCTGATCGAGAACTCGCTGGAGCGCTTCCTCGGCCGCCCCATGGAGTACGTGCGCCAGATCGCCAAGGAGACCCTCGAGGCGAATCTGCGCGGCGTGCTGGCCACGCTGACCCCGGAGGAGGTCAACGAGGATCGCCTCAAGTTCGCGCAGACGCTCATCGAGGAAGCCGACGACGACATCAAGGTGCTGGGGCTGGAACTGGACGTGCTCAAGATCCAGAACGTCACCGACGAGGTGGGGTACCTCGACTCGGTGGGACGGCGGCGGACGGCTCAGGTCCTCAAGGAGGCCCGGGTGGCGGAAGCGCTCCGGCAGACCGAGGCCCAGGAGGAGGAGGCCGAGGCGAGGCGAAGGGCCGAGCTGGCTCGCGTCGACGCCGACCTCGCCATCGTGGAGCGGGAGAACGACCTGCGGGTCCGCACCGCCGAGCTCGAGGCGGAGGCCATCGCCAAGGAGAAACAGGCCGAGGTGGAGGGCGAGCGGGCCAAGGCCGTCGCCGAGCAGGAGCTGGAGCAGGCCCGCATCGAGCTGCAGCGGCGGCGGCTGGAGGCAGACGTCGTGCAGCCGGCCCGCGCCAAGAAGGAGGCGCTGGAGCTGGAGGCCAAGGGTCAGGCGGCGAAGATCGTCGAGGACGGCGCCGCGCAGATCGAGGTGTTCCGCCGCCTCGTCGACCAGTACCAGGCGGCGGGCGATGACGCCCAGCGGATCTTCGTCCTGAACATGCTGCCCGAGCTCGTCGAACAGATCGTGAGCACCATCGAGGGCATCGACATCGACCGGGTGTCGGTCATCGACTCCGGCAACGGATCCGGAGGCGGCATTCCGGGTCTGCTGGGTCAGCTCCCGGCCGCAGTGATCAAAGTGACCGAGCAGATCGAGAACGCCACCGGCGTCGACATCCTGCGGGGCCTCGCCGACACCAGTCGCCGGCGGGCCGTGACGGTCGAGTCCGAGGCCGCAGAGGAGGCCTGAGCCGCCGAACGCCGACGTCAGTTCCCGGCGCCCGACGCGGTCCCGAACAGCGGGGCCCGCCCGGTGAGCAGCAGGAACGCCTCGGCGAGGGCGCCCGGATCCTGGTCTCCCACCTCGCGCACCCGCGTCGCAATCGGTGCCGCCTGCTCCCCCAGCCCCCAGGCGATGATCTCGGCGGCCTGCTCTTCGCCGCGCTGCTGCCACTCGAGCGAGTCGTCCCGCCACGCATCGAGGTTGCGGCGGGCGAGAAACCCGTCGCGTGCCGCCGGCGCGATCCCCCCGGAGACGTCCCAGGCGTGGGCGAGCTCGTGGAGAAGGCTGCGGCGCAGCCGCGCCGGATCGGGCTCGCATTCGTGGATGGTCATGCCGTCGCCTGAGACCGCCAGGACGCCTTCCCGCATGCCGCAGGCCTCATAGCCGTCGTGGAACACGATGCGCAGCGCGGGCAGCTCGAGATCCGCCGCGGCGAACCGGGCCAGCGCCCACTCGGCGTGAGCGAGCTGTTCGGCGCTCGCAGCGGTGATCTCGACCACGGCCGGCGACGCCGCCGGGGATCCTCCCGGAACGATCAGCAGCAGGGCGAGGGCGATGTGTGCTTTCACACACAACACGAGCACCTCGCCCGGAGCGTGATACGTGATCCGCGACGATCGGGGACCGCGAGATCACCGTCTTCGGTGCACCCCGCGGCGTGACGCGGCCCGGATGCAGGCCGGGGCAGAGCCGGGATTTCCTCGTATCACCGGCGAGGCGCGCCCCTCTGTAGTGGTCGATGGTCTCGCAGGAGGCCGCCACGACAGAGCAGAGATGGAGGAATCCCATGCTGAACGCCAGCCAGGAGCTCGTCCGGGCGATAGCGGCCGACCGTATCCGCGAGGCCGACCGGTACCGGCGGGCCCAGCAGATGAAAGCCCTGCGCGCCGACCGGGTGGACGGGAACGAGAAGTCCGCCCTGCGGTGGAGCCGGGTGCTCAGGCGGATCGCCCTCGGCGCCAAGCAGTGAGCACGGACCGAGCCGCCCCGGGTCTCAGGACCCGAGAGGCGGCTCGGGCCGCGTCACCCGTGCCCCGACCTCAGGTGGTCGGCGGCGCTCCCGGCTGGCAGTAGCCGGCCGCCACGCAGGCCGCGTAGTGGGGGGCCGCGAAGGAGGTGCCCGACCAGACGGCGGCGCCCATGTCGATGAGGCCGCCGGAGTTCTGGTTCCTCGGGTAGCGGCTCAGGATGCCCACCCCCGGGGCCCACACCGGCGCATCGTTCGAGAAGGCAGCGGGCTGCCACTGGCCCACCGCCGGGTCCCCCAGGGCCGCTCCCACCGCCACCACGCCGGGAAACGCCGCCGGGTACATCCTGGGCTCGCTGGGACCGTGACCGTCGTTGCCGGCGGCGGCCACCACCGCCGTCGTCGCGTCGTGCTCGGAGACGCGCGCCAGGGCGGCCCGCAACGCCATCGGCACCAGCTCTTCCCGGCACGCATAGGTGCCCAGCGACAGGTTGACGACGCCCAGCGGGCCGGCATCGGCGGCCCGGTCCAGCGCCGAGACCACGCTCAGCTCGTCGGCGACCCGGTCGCCGGAGAACTGGGCCTTCCACAAGCTCACCGTCAGCCCGGGAGCCAGGTCCTTGACGATCCCGGCGATGAAGATCCCGTGGCCGACCACGTCTGGAGGCAGATTGGCCGGTTCGGCCTCGTTCGCCGCGTTCGGGTTGGCGATGAGGGCGCCGTGGTCGACGACCCCGGAAGTGTCACGGGGTATCCCGGTGTCGATGACGGTAACCGTGCCGTCGGCCCCCGGGAACAGGTTCTGGGGCGTGTCCAGGATGGAGGGATCCGGGGCGGCGACCGCCACGTCCCCGGGGCCGAATTTCCAGCTCGGCGCCGGGATCACCAGGTAATGGGGCGAGGCCTCGATGTCGGCCTCCCGCAGCTCGGTGGCCACGGCCACCGGGTCCGGGTCGGGGCCGCTGATCGTGAGGATGGCCAGATCCAGCCCCGCCTCGAGTCGCCGGACCGCCCCGGCCACCTCCTCCTGCTCCTCGGGCGGGACATACGAAGCCAGATCCGGGACCGCCGCCATCGCCTCGGCTCTCCGATCGAGCGGCACGATCACCTGGTCGCGGTGGAATCCGCACACGTGATCGACGTCGATGTGGAGGCGGGCGCCCCCGCTTGCGAGATCCTCGGTCCCCGTGCCCAGGACGTCGACCGCTTGCGGAGCCCCTCCCACTCCCGGTCGAACCTCCGCCAGGTCTGCGTGAACCACACCGGGTTGCAAGGGCGACATGGCCCCCCTCCCTTTCTCGGCACCACGTCCAAGATACCTACGCAAACCTCGCCCCGTCCGGCTGCGACCCGGAATGGGCCGCATGTCACCGGCCGGGCCCGGAAGACTCGTATCAGCTCGCCGGCGGCCCGCTCTCCATGGGGGGAAGGAGGGCAACCATGAAGCCGATCCACATCGATCCCGGCGGCGGCCCCCACAGTGCCGCAGAACTCTCGAACGAAGTCCTGGAGTACCTCTTCGAACTCGTGCTCTGGGAGCTGGCGATCCGCACCAGCCGGGAGCAATTCGAGCAGTGCCTGGCCAATGCCACGGCACAGCGCGCCCGAAGCGAAGAAGTGATCCAGGAGCTGCGGCGACAGCGAGACCTCATGTGCTTCGCCGCCGAGGTCATGCGTGACATCCAGCTACTCCCCGGTACCGACGAGTCTGCCGCCCCACCCTCGACCGGCATGTACCTGTGAGACAGAAGCCCGCCTGAGCAGCGACCGTCACCAGAGGGCCGGCGCACCTGCGCCGGCCCTCCAACGCGTTCTCGGAAACGCTCCGAAGAACGCGTATCTCGCCGGCCGCAGCCCGCTCTCTCTCCATGCCGGGACAAATCCCGGCGCCATTCGGCACAAGCAAGGAGGAGCAGAGAATGGCAACTATCGACCATCAGAGCCAAGGGCTCGTACTGAGCCCGCGGCCCCGTCTCCGGGGTCTGCTGATGGCAGTGGCGGCCGTGGTGACCGCGTTTGCAGTCGGCACCACGGTGGGCAACGTGATCCTCGACGACACGGACGCTCCCCAGCGTTCCAACGTCGCAGTCGCCGACAACCCGGCGGCCGTCGCCGACCCGTTCAGCCCCGAGCTGGCGCGGGTCTTCGGACGGCGGACGGCGGAGCAGTCGGTGATCCCCGAGGTCTTCAGCCCCGAGCTGGCCCGAGCCATCGGACAGCGCCCTGATGCGCTGACCCCGGCCCAGCAAGCGGCCGCCGACCGCCTGACCGGGCTCGCCGAGCTCTACGGCGCCTATGAGGCGGCCGGGCAGCCCGACGAGGCCATGTCCGAGCTGTCGCTGCGGACCAAGGTCGACACCGGCTTCCGGTTCGCCGGCGAGTCGGGCCCGACCCTGGAGGAGTTCGAGGCGCAGACACTCACGGCCGAACCCGTCACAGAACGGCCCTTCGGCATGCAGTAGTCGGCCCCGGCCGACCCAGCCAGAGACGCCGCCCCCCGGCGGCGTCTCTGCGCGCGTATTCGCCGTATCACCGCCGCTCCTCGGCCATCTTGATCAGCGACAGAGCGATCGGAGACCGCTGGACGCGGTTGCGCGTGGGATGCAAGTGAGGAATCATGCTGGGCGATGACCGAACCGGAAGTACACGAGCTGCTCGCCGGCGCCGCCGGCGGAAGCCAGGCGTCGTGGAACGCACTGGTCGATCGCTTCGGCGGCCTGGTGTGGTCCGTCGTACGGAGCTTCCGGCTCGATCCGGCAACGGCCGCGGACGTGAGCCAGACGACGTGGCTGCGGCTCGTCGAGAACCTGGACCGCATTCGCAAGCCGGAGGCCCTCGCCGGGTGGCTGGCGACCACGGCGCGCCGGGAGGCGCTGCGGGTCATCGCCCACCGCCAGCGATACGTGCCGACGGTGGCCATCGAAGTGATGACGGATCCGGTCTTCGTCGACCCATCTGCCGACCTGGTGAGGGAGGAGCGCTCCCGGTCGCTCGTGTCCGCGTTCCGGGAGCTGTCGGCGCAGTGCCAGCAGCTCCTGCGGCTGCTTGCGGCAGACCCTCCCCTCGAGTATGCCGACATCGCCGAGATCATCGAACGGCCGGTGGGGAGCATCGGGCCCACCCGCGGCCGCTGTCTCGAGCAGTTGCGGCGCCGCCTGGCCGGCCTCGGCGAGCGACATCCCACATGAGGTGCACCCATGACTGATCACGACCCCGCCGCCGACGACCGCCTCTTCGAAGAGCTGAAGGAGGCGCTGGCCGAGGCCGACGCGGTCCCCGACGACGTCCTCGCCGCCGCCAAGGCGAGCTTCACGTGGCGCACCATCGACGCCGAGCTGGCCCAGCTCGAGTTCGACTCGGCGGTTGCCGAGGTCAGCGGAGTGCGCGGCAGCTCCTCGGAGCGGCAGCTCATGTACCGGACCGCCCAGGTCGAGATCGAGGTGACCGTCCACGGCACCGAGACGCGCCACCTCGCCGGCCAGCTCATCCCGCCCCGGGCGGCGAACGTCGAGCTGCTCGCCCAGGGCATGAGCAGGAGCACCATGGCCGACGAGT
>CAYGCW010000173.1:0-6280 GCA_964348465.1 uncultured Acidimicrobiia bacterium
CGTCGGCGTCGGCTACAAGTGGAAGGATGGCAAGCGCACCGACGAGCTGGTGGTGCGCGTCTACGTCGAGGAGAAGAAGCCGCCCGGCGACGTGCCGAAGAGCAGGCGGGTGCCGAAGACTCTCGCCGGGGTCGAGACCGACGTGATCGAGCGGAAGTTCGAGCTGCATCAGCGGTCCATGCCCATCGAGCTGCTGGCGCAACCCGCGGATCCCGGCCGCTACGACCCGCTCCAGGGTGGCATCGGCATCGGCCCGTGTCGGGTCATCGACGGCTTCGTCTTCGTCGGCACCGCCGGGACCGTGGTCGGCGACCGCGGCAGCGCGAGCCCGATGCTGCTCACCAACTTCCACGTAGCAGCCGTCGACGACGACTTCTCGGTAGGCGACGAGATCGCCCAGCCGTCACGGGTGGACGGCGGGTCGTGCCCGGCGGACGTCGTCGGCACGCTCCGGAGGGCCGTGCTCTCCGAACGCGTCGACGGGGCCGTCGTGGCGCTGAACCAGGGCGGGCGCGGCGCCACCTGCACGATCGTCGACATCGGCGAGGTAACCGGCACCGCCGCCGCCGCCCTCGACATGAACGTACGCAAACGCGGCCGCACCACCGGCCTGACGTTCGGCGTAGTGGACGACCTCGACCTCACCGTGACGCTCGAGTACGCCGTCGGCGACCGGACGCTCACCGGCCAGATCGGCATCCTCGTCGACGCAGGCCGCTCGCAGAAGTTCGGGGAAGGCGGAGATTCGGGATCGGCCGTCGTCAACGACGCCAACGAGGTCGTCGGCCTCTACTTCGCCGGCAGCACCGATGGGCTCTTCGGCATCGCCAACCCGATCGCTGCGGTCCTGGACGAGCTCGACATCGACATCTGCGGCACCGCCCAGGTGCCCAAGCCGCAGCCCGACAAGCCGCCGATCAAGGAGCTCAAGGACGGGTTCGACAAGCCCTGGTTCAAGGAGCTGATCGACGCCATCAAGTTCAAGGACTTCTTCGACGGCCCCGGGATCCGCAGCGCCGCCGGCGACGACTGGTTCCAGCCGCAGCGGTTCGCGAAGCCCAAGGAGCAGGAGAAATTCAAGGAGTGGAAGGAGTGGCACAAGGACGCCTGGGAGAAGTACAAGGACGTCCACGAGGGCCCCGGGCCGGTGGTTGGCGCCCAGGCAGGAGCGGCGCCGTCGGGCGCCAAGGCCAAGGAGGCCAAAGACGCCAAGGAGCGCAAAGAGGGCAAGGAAGCGGACGGCGGCCACTTCATACCGCCCGACCAGAGGCCCGACCTGCGGCGGGGAGCGCTCTCCGACGAGGACGACAGCTGACGGATCGTACGTGACCAAGCGAGCGGGCGGCAGGCCATGTGGCTGGTCCTGAGCGACGCCGGCGACGCGTCTGGGCCGGCGATCGCCGCCGGCCTCACCGCCCGCGGGCTCGAACCCGTCGAGCACGTGACCGGCATCGACGTGCTGCGGGCCGCCGGCATCAGCCACCGGGTCGGGATCGGAGGGACATCGATCCACATCAAGCTGCGCGACGGACGAGCCATCGGTCCCCGCGTGCGCGGCTCCGTCAACCGGCTCAGCCACATCCCACCTGCCGCGGTCGCGCACCTCCCGGAGCCCGACCGGAGGTACGCCCACCAGGAGCTGCATGCCCTCACGCTGAGCTGGCTGGCGGCGCTGCCGGGGCCGATGCTCAACCGGCCCGACCCGCGCGGCCTCGGTGGGGCGTGGCGGCACCCGTCCGAGTGGGCCCTGCACGCCGGCCAGGCCGGCCTCCCCACCACGCCCTACGTCGAGTCCACCAGCGGCCCCGAGCCCGACCCGTGGCCAGGAGCCGGCCTGCCTCCGACCGTGGTGGTCGTCGGCGACGCCGTCGTCGGCGCCGGCGTGCCGCCGGCGGTGGCCGCCGCGTGCCGGCGACTCGCCCGCGAGGTGGCGACCCCGCTCCTGGGCATCACCTGCGCGGCGAACTGGACGTTCGTGTCTGCCAGCCCCCGGCCCGAGCTGGACGGCGCCGCGCTCGACGCCGTCGCCGAGATGCTGGCGACGCACGCGGCGGTGCCGCCATGATCCTGATCTGCGGCATTCCCTCGGAACCGCCCCTGGCGATGGTGGCCGGCCAGCTGCGCCGGCTGGGAGTGCCCTACGCCGAATTCAACCAGCGGCGCTTCGCCCAGGCCGGCATGAGCTTCGGGGTCGAGGGCGGGAAGCTGGCGGGGGGCATCACGCTCGACGGCCGCACCTACCACCTCGATGAGATCTCCGGCGTGTACGCCCGCATCATGGAGAACGAACTGCTGCCGGAGCTGGAGCACCATCCGCCCGACTCGCCGGCGCGCGCCTACGCCGACCGCCTCCTCGACACGTTTCTCCACTGGGCCGAGATAGCCGAAGGGCGGATCGTCAACCGGCTGGCGCCGATGGGCAGCAACGGGTCGAAGCCGTACCAGGCGCAGCTCATCAGCCGCCACGGGTTCCGAACGCCCGAAACCCTGATCACCAACGAACCCGATGAGGTGCACGGCTTCCGCGAGCAGCACGGGCGCGTCGTGTACAAGTCGATCAGCGGCGCCCGGTCGATCGTGCAGGACCTCGACGAGACGTCTCTGGCCCGCCTCGAGCTGATCCGCGCGTGCCCCGTGCAGTTCCAGGCGTACGTGCCGGGGACGAACGTGCGGGTCCACACCATCGGCGGCCTGGTTTTCGCAACACGCATCGAGACCGCGGCCACCGACTACCGCTATGCCCACCGGCACGACGGTGCGGCGCCCCGTCTCGAGGCGACGGAGCTGCCCGACGAGTGGGCGCAGCGCTGCCTCGACCTCGCGGCGGCGCTCGGGCTGGAGTTCGCCGGCGTGGACCTCAAGGTCACCGGCGACGGCGAGGTCTATTGCTTCGAGGTCAACCCGAGCCCCGCCTACAGCTACTACGAGACGAACACCGGACAGCCGATCGCGGCTGCGGTGGCCGCCCATCTGGCGGGCCGCGCCGGCTGACCGTGCCCGCGTGCTCCGGCCGTCCTCGGGGGGAGCCGGGTCACTCCTCGGCGAGATCGGCCCAGGTGGCGCCCGAGGTGCGGATCAGATCTTCGAGGGTGATCGGGAACACCGTGGTCGGCGTGCCGCCGGCAGCCCACACCTCGGCGTGGCGCCGGAGGCGGTGGTCGGCGAGCACCGGGAGCGGCTGGGGGTGGCCGAAGGGAGGGGTGCCGCCCGCGGCGTAGCCGGTTGCGGCGCGCGCCTCTTCGAGCGACGCCCGCTTCGCCCTGGCGCCGCCGGTGGCGGCGGCGAGCTTGGCGGGGTCGAGGCGGGTGTCCCCCGGCATGATCGCGATGACCGGCTCGCCGTCCACCGTGAACACCAGCGACTTGGCGATCGCCGCCAGCTCGCAGCCGATCGCCGCCGCGGCGTCGGCCGACGTCTTCGTGCCCTTGGGGAAGACGTGGACGTCGATCTCCAGCCCGAGGTCCCGGGCGGCGGCGGCCACCCGCGCAGATGACGGCGGCAGCGTCATGACCGGGCAGGGTAGCCAGGGACGGCCGCTCGCCTAACGTGGCGGGTCAGGCCGCACATTTGGAGGAGTGATGACGGAGCGGATGGTGGTGATCGGCGCCGACGCAGCCGGCATGTCGGCCGCCAGCCAGGCCCGGCGCCGGCGGAAGGCGGGGGACCTGGCGATCGTGGCCTTCGAGAAGTCGGCCTGGGTGAGCTACTCGGCGTGCGGCGAGCCCTATTACATCGCCGGATACGTGGACGACATCGACGACCTGGTGGCCCGCACCCCGGAGCGCTTCGCGCGCGACGACATCGACGTCCGGATCCACCACGAGGTGGTCGCCATCGACATCGCGGGGGCGACGGTGACCGTCGCCGGACCGGACGGGGAGTTCACCGAACCGTACGACGTGTTGATGTATGCGACCGGTGCCGAGCCCATCGTCCCGCCCATCGAGGGCATCCGGCTGCCGGGGATCCACCCGCTGCACACCCTCGACGATGCTCAGACTGTCGAGAAGCTGGCCGCCGGCGGGCCGGAGAGCGCCGTGGTGGTGGGCGGCGGCTATGTGGGGCTCGAGGTAGCGGAGGCTCTTGCGGAGCGCGGCGTCATGCCCACCGTCGTCACGCTGGGCCCGGGTGTGCTGGAGCGCACGCTCGACCCCGACCTGGGCACGGAGGTCGCCGACCGGATGCGGGACATGGGCTTTCCTGTCTACGACGGCCACCCGGTTTCGGGATTCGAGGACCGGGGCGGCCGGGTGGCGGCCGTACACACCGAGACCGGCCTCACGTTCCCCGCCGAACTCGTCGTGCTCGGCATGGGTACCCGGCCCAGAGCGGGTCTGGCGAAGGAGGCCGGCATCCCGGTGGGCAACACGGGCGCCGTGGCCGTCGACGACCGCCAGCGGACCCGGGTGGAGGGCGTGTGGGCGGCAGGCGACTGCGCCGAGGCGACCCACCGGATCACCGGCGCCCAGGTCAACTTCCACCTCGGCACGATCGCCAACAAGCAGGGCAGGGTCGCCGGCATCGACATCGGCGGCGGCGATGCCGCTTTCCCGGGCGTGCTGGGAACCGCCATCACCAAGGTCTGCGACCTGGAGATAGCTCGCACCGGGCTCACGGAGGCCGAAGCGGCGGAGGCCGGTTTCGACGCGGTCGCCGCCATCACCGGATCCACGACGCGGGCCGGCTACATGCCCGGCGCGGCGCCCATGAAGATCAAGACCGTGGTCGAGAACAGCACCGGCCGCCTCCTCGGCGCCCAGATCGTGGGCGGCCCCGGGGCCGGCAAGCGCATCGACGTGCTGGCGGCGGTGCTGTGGAGCGGGATGAGCCTCGCCGATCTCGAGTTCGCCGACCTCTCCTACGCTCCGCCGTTCTCGTCGACCTGGGACCCTGTGCAGATCGCCGCCCGCAACGGCCTGCGAGCCGCAGGGGTGCGCTGACCGCAGCATCCCGGCTCGCCGGTGTACCTTTCTCACAGAACCGAGCACCGAAGGGGGCAGGGATGAAGGTCACGGTCCAGTCTGGCGACACGCTGGTGAAGATCGCAGGGAGGTTCGGCACCACGGCCGGCGCGATCCTTCACGCCAATCCATCGATAGAGAACGCGGCGCTCATCTTCCCGGGGCAGGTGCTCGAACTCCCGCCCGGGGTCGGTGGCGATGACGCCGAGCCGCAGCGGGCGGCGGACGCCGGCTTCGGCGCCACCTACCTAGTCCGGTCGGGCGACTCGCTCCGCAAGATCGCCGCCCACTTCGGCACGTCGATCGCCGACCTCATCGCCGCCAACCCGCAGATATCCGATCCGAGCCTGATCCGCCCCGGCGAAACCGTCAACGTGCCCGGGTCGACCGGCCAGAAGCCGCACGCCCCGCCGACGGTGCCGGCCACCCTGCACGGGCTCAAGCCGTGGCTGGCATTCGCGAAGCGCGAGATGGACACCGGGGTGGAGGAGATCGGCGGGGCGCGGGACAACCCCCGCATCGTCGAGTACCACGCCACCACGACGCTCAAGGCCAGCGACGACGAGACGCCGTGGTGCTCGTCGTTCGTCAACTGGTGTATGGACCAGGCCGGCATCCGGGGCACCCGCAGCGCCGCGGCTCGCTCGTGGCTGAACTGGGCGCACGGGATCACCCTGGAAACGCCCCGCAAGGGCGCCGTGGTGATCTTCGAGCGCCCGCCCAAGCCGACGTCCGGCCACGTCGCCTTCTTCTGGGATTCCTCGGGCAATCACGTCAACGTGCTCGGCGGCAACCAAAGCAACCAGGTCAGCATCAAGGGCTACCCGAAGGACAAGCTGCTGGGCTTCCGCTGGCCCAAGGGCGTCCCGCTCGACTAGGTGCGCCCGGCGACAGCGCGCACGCCGCGCTCGGTAGCGAGGTGGGTCATCGCCACGTCGTGGGCGTCGGCCGGAAGACCGGCGACCACGAGCGCCTCGGGCACGACCCCGACCCGGACCAGATCGGGCCGGCAACGGCTCAGCAGCTCGTCGAAGTAGCCCCGGCCCCTGCCGAGCCGCATCCCGGTCCGGTCGAACGCCAGACCGGGCACGAGGGCCACATCGACCTCGGCGGGATCCACCTCCGGTGCCCCGGCCCCCGGCTGCGAGAACCCGAGCGGATGGCCTTCCCGGGGCGCCGCGGCGTCATGGACGGTGAGCGGCCCGTGCGGCGGGGTCCGGGTGACCAGCCAGCGACCGGGCACGTCGGCGAGCAGCGGCGTCAGATCGACCTCGTCGGGCAGCGGCAGGTAGGCGAGTATGGCGCCCTCGAGCCCGCCC
>CAYGCW010000174.1:0-5705 GCA_964348465.1 uncultured Acidimicrobiia bacterium
TCGCCGAGGATCCGTTCCTCCGCCGCTTCCTGGGGATCTTCGAGGAGATCATGCTGACGATGACCGAGCGAGTCGATGGCTTCGGTCACTTCATCGACCTGTCGCTGGCGCCCATCGAGTTCGTGCGCTGGATGGGCCGGTGGGTGGGCCTCGAGGTGGACCCGAAGCTCGACGACGAGCGACAGCGGGAGCTGGTGAGGCGGGTCGGCCCGCTGTTCGCCTGGCGAGGAACGGCGGCCGGACTCACCGGCCTCCTGGAGGCGGTGACCGGGTACCCCGTGAGGGTCGTGGACGGCGGCGGAGTGTTCAGCGAGGGCCAGGCTCCCTCGGGTACCAAGTGGGTCCGCATCGAGATGGAGAGCGCCGGCAGCCTCCGCATCGAGCAGGTGCTCGGGCTGGCCCAGCAGGAGATGCCCGCCGACGTCGAGTTCGAGCTGCGCATCGGCGGCGAGATGGTCCACAAGTCGTATGCCGAACGGCCTCCGCCGCAGTTCGAGAGGCCCGTCCCGCCGGGCGAAGGAGGGCCGCTGACCTTCGGAAGCGGCACCCTCGGCGCGGGGGACGACGGCCCGCACGACGCCGAGCAGGGGACTCCGGCAGACCCGCCGGCCGGCGCCCCGCGCGACGACCGACCTCCGGAAGGAGAGGAGTGATGGAGACGACGGTGATCCAGTGCCCGGATTGCGGCACCAGCAGCTCCGTCCGGTACCCACCGGAACGGGCCTCCGACGAGTTCTGCCTCGAGTGCGGCTTCCCTCTGTTCTGGGCGCCCCAACTCGAGATCCACCTGGAGGTCGAGGAGGATCTGCGGGAGGGCGTGAAGCGCCGTCCCGGCGCCGCCGGCTTCGAGACGCTCGGCGGCGAGCCCTGCCCGGCGTGTCGCGAGCTCAACGTTCACGACGCCGTCTTCTGCGTCCGCTGCGGGTCGCCGATGGTCCTGGTGGAAGAGCCGGAGCCGGAGCCGATTCCCGAACCGGTGGCCGCCCTCGTGCCGGTGCCGGTCCCGGCCTGGATGGTGGTGGTCGTGGCCGCGCTGGTCATCGCCGCCGCGGTGGTGCTGGCTTTGTGGACCGACCCGTTCTGGTGGCTGCGAGTCGCCCTCGGCATCGTCGTGGTGCTGGCCGGCGCCGGGCTGCTGTGGTGGCTGTGGCGCCGCCGCAGTCTGGTGGTGATGGCGCCCGACGCGGCCGAAGAGGCCGGATTCATGCTGGCCGAGGACTACCCGTTCACGGATGCGGAGCTGGCGGAGTACTACGCGGCAGCCGAGGCGGCCGCCGCCGAGCTGGCCGCAACGGAGGCCGCGGCCGCTGCCGCGCCGGCCGCGGCTGCGCCGATCCCACTCACGATTCCTCCGGTCGCCGCGCCGCCCACGGTCGCCGCGCCGACTGCCCCCGGGCCTGCCGTTCCGGCCCCTCCTGTTGCTCCGGCGGCGCCTGCTGCTCCCGCAGCGCCTGCTGCTCCCGCAGCGCCTGCTGCTCCCGCAGCGCCTGCTGCTCCGGCGGCGTCCGCCAAGGGAGCGGCGCAGTCCGCCAAGGATGCGGCCGCCAAGATGCGCCACAAGAAGATGAAGGCACACGAGAAGGCATCCCAGGTGCGCGGCCTGAAGAGCCGCGCCCAGCAGGCGCCCGGCAGCCTGCGGCGGCGCCTCAGCCTGGTCAACAAGCTGAAGCGCTTCCTCGGCGGCTGATCAGCAGGCAGCCACGGTGAAGTTCTGCTCCACGGCGCTCCCGAGGAACTCGAGGGTCACCGTGCGCTGAGCCGGCGACCCGCCGGCGACCGACACCGTGAACGTCTTGACGCTGCCGGCGCCGAGGTCGAGCCCGGCGAAGAAGTAGTGCCCCAGTGCGTTCGCGTTGGTGGTGCCGATCGTCGTCGAACCGCTCTTGAGCGTTACCACCCGTCCGGTGGGGGATCCCGTCGTGCATGTCACCGTTCCGGAGATTGCGCCCGGCTCGAACCCGACGAACGTCTCCAGATCCAGCATCGCGGCGGGCGACACGTCGACGGAGTCTGAGACAAACGTTTGGTACGACGCGCCGTCGACCGTGAAGGTGAGCCTCGCAGGCGTTCGTATCCCGTCGAGGCGGACCCGGCCGGAGGGGTTCGTCTGCAGGGTCGTGCCATCGAGCGGATCGTCGGGCAGGGTGACCTTCACGTCGAGTCCGGGGAGCGGCTCACCGAACACGCTGCCGAAGACCCGCAAGGTGAGGCGGGCTGGGTTACCCGGCAGGACCACGTTGATCACGCCCGTTGCCCCCGGCGTTGCGATGATCACCGACTCGGCCGTGGTCTGATAGCCAGGGTGGGTGATCGTGACGGTGTAGGTGCCGGGAGTGGGCACGTTCGGGAACGCAAACCTGCCGCCGGGGCCGACCTGTGTGCCCGGGATGTCGCCGGGGTCGACGTCCACGAGCTCGTGGGAGTGCGACGTGACTACGACCCTGGCGTCGCGCAGCGGCTGGCCGAGCCGGTTGACGACCGTGCCCTCGACCCTTCCGAGCTTGCCCAGGACGGTGCGACCGAAGTCGAGAGCCTCGCCGCCTTCGAGCAGGACGCCCTCCCTCACGACGGTCTGGTACCCGGTCCTCTTGTAGGTGATGGTGTACCGGGCCGGGGTGACGAGCTGGCCGAACGAGAACGTCCCGTCGCCGTTCGTCACCGTCGAGGCCACGATCGCCTGCCCCTCTTGGACCGTCACTCTCACGGCCCCCAGAGCCCTGCTCCCGGCGCCGGCGAGGGCCTCGTGCACGCTGCCGGAGATCGACCCCGGCCGGCCCTCCAAGAGCACGGGCAGCTGCTCGCGACCCTCGGGACTTATCTCGACCGTCTCGGAGAACGGACGGTAGCCGTTCTTCGTGAACGTGATCGTGTACGGCCCCGGCAGCTCGAAGGAGGCCACGACGAGGTAGTTCTCCGTCGGCGTGTTGGTGGAGACGGTCTTGCGGGTGTTGGCCTCGGCGTCCTCGATCACGACGGAGACGTCGGGGACGGGCCGGCCGAGGCGGTCGCGAACCAGGCCGAACACGGAGCCACCCTGGAACAACCGGGCGTCGACGCCGACAACGTCTCCGGAGGAGGCGACCTCCACCGACGAGAAGCCGGTCACGAAGCCCTCCTTGGCGAACTGCACGTCGTAGGTCCCGGGCGTGGTGAGCCCGGTCACCCGGTACGTGCCGACCTCGTTGGCGCTCGTCGCCGGGTTGTCTTCGGTGGCGGTGACGGCGGCGAAGGCAGTGCCGTCCTCGGCGGTGACGGTAACGGCGACGCCTCCGAGCCTGAGTCGTGCGGCGTTGGTGACGATGCCGGCGATCGAGCCGGTCCCGCCTTCCATGACCACGGCGATCGTCTCGATTCCGTCCGGCTCGAGCGTCACCCGCACCTCTTCGGTGACGTAGCCCTCCTTGGTGAAGGTCACGGTGTACGTGCCGGGCGCGAGGTCGTCGACCGTGAACGTACCTGCGGCAGCTCCCCCGGATGCGGTGGGGGTGGCGGCCGTGCGTTCGACCTGGTCGTTGCTGATGACTATCGCTACTCCGCCGATCGGCTGGTCTTTGGCGTCGAAGACGCTTCCGGTGAGGGTGGCGGGCTGGCTGGACAACGTCATCGCCAGGTCGAGCTTCGACTCGCCCGCTCCGACGACGAAGGTGGTCACGGCCGTCGCGAAGCCCGCCTTGCTCGCGGTGATGCGGTAGGTCTGGGGGGTGGGCACGTTGCCGAACGAGAACGTGCCTTCCGTCCCGGTGGTCACCGTCGCCGGGAGGCCGATCGGCTGCGGCGCCTGGACCTGGGCGAACCCGGGAACTGGGAGCAAGCCCTTCGTCGCAACGGGCCCGCCGAGTTCCATGCGGGTGGTGGTCGCGGTGGCTTCGCCGGTCGCGACGCCCAGGGATACTTCCTCGGCCGTCGCTTCGCTCGAGGCAGGTCCGAGGCTTTGCAGTGTCACGGTGACGCCGGCCGGGTCGTCCAGCGCTGCCACCGAGCCGCCGATGTCGCCGAGCGTGCCCGTGAGCGTCCCGTCGATGTCGCTGATCCCCGACTTGCCGGGCACGAAGACGGTCTGCCCGGTGCACCCCTGTGATCCTCCCGGGAATACCAGCGTCGTATAGCCGGGCGCCGAGAAGCGCACCTGGTAGCAGCCCTCCGGCAGCTCCTCGATGAGGTAGGTCCCGTCCTCGGCCGTGTCCGCAGCGCCGGCTTCGGCGCCTTCCGCATCGAAGGCGGTCACCGTCGCTCCGGCGAGCTGCGGCGGGGCGAGCCCGACCGCGGTGACGGTTCCCGAGACGTTCCCGATGTTGGCAGCGGCTTCGGCGGCGGCGGCGGCTTCGGCCGCGGCTTCGGCGGCGGCGGCGGCTTCGGCGGCGGCCGCTGCTTCCTCCGCGGCCGCCGCCTGACCCTCGACGGCCTGCTGCGCAACCATGTCGAGGGTTGCGAACAACCCGGCGGGCTCGGCTGCCGGGTCGGTGCGGTCGAGGATCTTGTCGATTCCGAAGACCACCAGGCCCAGCCACACTGCCAGTACGAGGAGGAGCGCGGCGAGCACCAGCAGCACACGGGGGATGCGGGGCTTCTGGATGAACGTGCCGACGGCCTGGAGGGGCTCCCCGGTGCCGACCGCATCGAAGGTGATGATGCGCGGGACCGGCGCCCCCACCATCGGGCGCTTGCCGCGCACGGTTGCCAGCGTGTGCACCTCCTCGCCCGGGGCGGCCGAGAGAACGGGCGGGTCGAAGCGGATGTCGGTGACGTTCTCGGTGTCGGCGCCTTCTACGACCAGGTCGAGCTGGGTGTTGCCCCTGTTGTGGATCGAGAGGTCGAAGTGGCCGGTCTTGCCACCGGTGACCGTCTGCGGCTCGATGGCCAGCAGAGCGTCTTCGGCCGAAGCGACGTGCAGCGTGATCGGTGCGACCGCCATGATGTCGGGGTCGGTAGTGGACTGAACGTTGACGCCGATGGCGTGGGTGCCCGACGGGTAGACCTTGGGCAACGTGACCGTGAGGGTGATGTCGCCCTCGCTGTCCGGGAAGAGGGACAGGGGCGCAGGCGAGGCGACGACCCAGGCCGGGTCGAGCCCGAGCAGGGTGGCGCTGAAACCGTCGATGATGTTGGTGGCGTTGAATGCGTGCAGCTCGACGTCGAACGGCTCACCGGGCACCACGTCGTACCGGGTGGCAGCCGCCTCCAGCCTGACCTCCCTAGCCATCGTTCATCCCTCCTTTCGGTGTCGGGCTCATACGGCGGTCACGGTGAGGGTGACGTCGCCGTTGTTGGAGTCGGCGTCGCCGTCGTTGACCACGAACCGGATGATGCGGTCGGTGGTGTCAGGATCCTGATCGGCGTTGTCGTAGACGACGGACTGGAGCACGGCTACGAAGTCGGCGATCGGCTGGTCGGCGGCCGGGTCGATGGTCAGCACCCCGGTGGCCGAGTTGTAGGTGATGTCACCGGCGACGATGCCTCCCGACGCCGTCGCCGCCAGCGACTCGTCGGTGCCGTCCAACAAGTTCGTGATCTCGACCGTGGCCTTGTCCAACGCGGTGTCATCGACATCGGACACCCCGATCGACCCATCCACCGTCACCGCCCCGCCGCCCTCGGTGAACGCCGGCGCCGCCCCCGACGGCGTCACCACCGGCGCATCGTTCACCGCCGCCACGGTGAGGGTGACGTCGCCGTTGTTGGAGTCGGCGTCGCCGTCGTTGACCACG